>JAQICP010000081.1 GCA_027858555.1 Vallitaleaceae bacterium | reverse complement strand
GCTTATTCCTAGTTGTAATTCGTCCTTTACAATTGAAGCATTTGATTATTTGCATAAAGGTGGCAGGTGTAGTGGTCTGACAGCGATGCTCGGTGGCATGCTTAAAATCAAACCTATTATCAAAGTAGATAATGGTAGTCTGATTGTTGGCTCAAAAGCAAGAGGCAAGACGAAAGCCCTCGATAAGATGATAGAAGACACCTTACTTTACAAAGACAGAATTCTAAATAACCGCCTATTTATAACCCATACGACAGGTAGTGAAGAAGAAGCAATATATGTAAAAGAGATACTTAGCCAACATATAGCGGATATGATCATACATATCACCTATGCAGGTTGTGTTATTGCAAGTCATTGTGGTAAAAAAACTATAGGTATTCTGTTTATCGGAGAGGATTAATATGGCTAGTGTATCAAGTAAATTTATAGAAAGCATATTAAAAAGCAAAAAGAAGAAAGATCGAAAAATAAGAAATAATAGCACGACATTTGAATCATATGCTTATAAAAAAAGGGCGCTTGAAGATATGAAGCAACCTCCAAAAAAATTAGAAGCACATTTTGCAATAACCACAGATCTATCATTAAATCATCCGATATACTATCTTATGAACAAGAATGGCAAATCTAAAAGCATCATGATCTATCTTCATGGAGGCGCCTACATCCACGGACCTATGGGGCTACAATGGGATACTTTCAGTGAGATTAGCCTTGCTATAGGTGCTGATTTAATTGTATTAGATTATCCGTTCGCGCCTGAATATAGGTGTACTCAGATACTTGCATATACCATTAAGGCTTATAAGAAGATAGTCAGTGAGTATGAAACAGAGCACATATACCTAATAGGTGATTCAGCCGGAGGTGGGCTTTCACTATCGTTATATGCTGCCCTTGAAGATGAAGCGGCACAAGGGGAGCATATCAAGTATCCGCAAAAGATGGTTCTGCTTTCACCATGGCTAGATGTGTCCATGAGTCATGAACTTATTCCTGATTATACTCAGTCAGAAGCGCTGTTATCACTTAACATGCTCATTGAATGTGGTTTGATATATGCTGGTGAATTAGATTCAAAAGATAGCAGGGTGTCCCCTCAGTTTGAAACGTTCAGTACACTTCCTGAGACACATATTTTTGTCGGTACAAGAGAAGTATTGTATCCAGATTGCAGTGATTTTGTAAGTAAAGCTATATTAGCCGGTCAACCAGTGACATTACATGCCTATAGTGACATGCAACATGTTTGGCCTATCATCCCATTTATTGAGGAAGGCAAACGTGCCAGAGAAGAAATCATGGCATTATTGAGCTTATAAACCGCGTCATTTAAGTAGCATTAAAATCTATAAACTGTTATAATGAAACAAAAAAGTCGGGGGTATTTTTATGCAAGAACAGCTTAAAGTTCAGATTGACTATACAAAATCTAATCGCTTTAATTTAGGATTTATATGGTTTGTTTGTATATCGTTAATAGTACTTGGACTGGTTGCCAATACAACAAGCTTCAAAGGTATGTTAGTTCTAGGTATAGCAATGGTTATCGCTACAAGTTTATATGTTATTAAAATTATACCTCAAGTTGTTAAAAGTATCTGCCTGCCACTAATTCCAGCAGTGCTAAATATGGTTTTTGTTCTAACTGATAAGGAGTTAGCCTATTATTTCGTGATTATGCTTGGAAGCTTAGCTATGACAGCATTATATTATGATGTAAAGATTGTTATAACCAATGCCATTATAATCAATATTTTATCGATAATTCCTATATTCATACTTGATAATGGTTTGGTTTACCAGGCAGCTGAGAAATCTGTGGGTTTCAATAGTGTTTTGCGAATGAATTTTGTGGTCGTCATGTTAATTATGGTTACAAAATGGGGATATGGCTATATCTATAGTGCGTTAGTATCTAGTAATCAGTCAGACAAATTGTTAGATCAGTTGAATAAGTTAATGAGGTCAGCAGAAGAAACGGTTAGTACATTAGATACAAGTATTCAATCAACACATCTGAATCTGAAACAAATAGAGATATCTAGCGAAGATGTTATGAAAGCTATATCTAGCATATCCGAAGGGATTATGAATCGATCTACTTCTGAAATAGAGATGAGTGGGATGGCAACTCGTTCTCTAGAAAAACTAGAAAGCACATATACTTTATCTGAAGAGGTAAGTGCAACTTCGACTGGTTTAGAGGAGATTGTTGTAACCAATACCATTCAATTAGATGATTTGGATCATAAGATGAGAGGCGTTTCTAATAGTGTTGATAGTGCTTATGATACAGTTCTCGTGCTACAAGAAAAGATAGAGCACATAGAAGATTTTTTAAATGAAATAAGTGGTATTGCAGATCAGACTAATCTATTAGCGCTCAATGCTTCCATTGAAGCTGCACGTGCTGGCGAACAAGGAAAAGGATTTTCAGTAGTAGCTGAAGAGGTACGCAAACTATCTGAACAAACAACTAGAACAGCTAAAGATATCGTTGGTATTTTAGCTGAGCTTACAGATTCGACAGATAATACACTAACTCAAGTTACAAAAGGCAAAAATTCAGTTCAGGAAGGTGTAACAATTATGGCATCTTTTGATACTAGCTTTAAGACAATGACGGCTAGTTTTAGGACTTTGAATGGGAGTATTCAAAAAGAAGCAGTGTATATTAAAGAAGTAAGGGATGTATTTGGTCAAATGATTGAAGCATTTCAGACAATTGCTACTATTAGTGAAGATCATGCAACAACATCAGAGGAGATATATGCTACTGTAGAACAACAGCATACGACAATTGAATCCATAACAAAAGATATGACTACTATTGGATTAACAACCAGTGAGCTAAATATGAATATGAAACATTAGACATAGATTGATAACATATAGTGCATAACGTTAAAACTAGGCTACGTCTATAATAACCTGATTTGGGTATCATATAGAACAGCCTCTTTTATTTGTAAATCAAGTTCTGATAAAGAAGCCAATCATGCCATAAGGTGTAAAATATCATATACATATATATATTTGAGATAAGTTACATATGTCATACTAAGTATGAATAGTTATAGTTATTTCTAACATTGTATAAATCTGGAAGTATGGTAGAGTGATATAAAACAAAAGGGTATAAAATAAAATTGGTATACAAAGGGGACCAAATGAAAAAACGAACGGGCATTTTACTAGGATTATTGGCATGCTTTATCTGGGCAGGTGCGTTTCCAACTATAAAACTGATCTATGGTGAACTGGATATTAGTTCTAATCTTGGTGCTAAAATGACCTTGGCGGGCTTGCGGTTTTCTATAGCTGGATTATTGATTCTGATTTTCTATACAGTTAGATTTAAGAAATTACCTAAGATTTCAGTGAGAAAAGACCTATTAAAACTTATATTTTTGGGATTGGTTCAGACTGCGCTTTTATATGCTTTTTTCTTTAATGGCATATCCAATGCCACAGGCATTAAATCGGCCATACTTTCACAAAGCAGCATATTTTTTGTCATAGTTTTGGCTCACTTTTTTCTAAAAGGAGAAAAGGTTTCAATAAATAAATGGTTAGGCCTAGTATTAGGGTTTTTAGGCATCGTTATCGTCAATCTCGGTGAGTTAATGCCTGGAGAAGGTCTATTTAGCTTTTCACTATCAGGTGAAGGATTTTTGTTGTTTGCAGGGCTATTTAGTGCACTTGGCACGATTATGGTTAAAAAGTTAGGTAGATTTGTACATCCAGTTTTGATGAACGGATGGCAGATGACATTTGGTGGCATTGTCCTTTTGATTTATGGATTGATACTCAATAAAGGGTTGGTGACACTTACTACGGGGAGATCGGTAGTTCTTCTTATCATCCTTATTGCAATAGCTGCATGTGGTTTTACCATATGGTTCATTCTATTACAACATTTTAAGGCGGGTGAAATCAGTGTCTATAAATTCACCATTCCTATAATGGGTTCGTTACTATCAGCAGCATTTATCATGGGTGAGCATATTACGGTTAAGATATTCATAGGTTTAGCTTTAGTATCACTTGGTATTATATTGAGTAATAAGACTGCAAAAAAGGTCTGATAGTGAGTGCCAGACCGGGTGGTATATAAAATAATATTGCTATAAACTAGGATGATTAACTAGTTTGATTTTCGTAGATCTCAAGTAATAGTTTTGCTACATCGAATAAGGGGACGCCAATACCAAGGCGTTCTTTTATTATGTTTAATGGGCTAGATAAGTCCTTTGTTTCAACAATCTCTTTAGCGTTCATACATGCTAATACTTTTTGGATAAGGTCACGAAAAGTATATATTTCAAGACGTTCAATCAGATAGTAATCAGCCATGAATTCAACAATATTAGAGAATACACTTTGGTAGGTAGCATATTTATCGCAATCAAATAAATCTGCCAGGGTAGGAACAAGTGCTTCAAAAAGCATCCGCCTTGTAATAGGAACAGAGAGTCTGGCTGCGCTAAATAGTTTCGTTAATTCCTCAAGGGGAATAGTTTTTAGAAAGTCAATAATCATATCAGTATCCGGTATTTTGGTTAAATAATAATGATGACCACCTAATCTACCAAATACCTTAAGTGTATCTAAGTAGCCCATTTCCATATCCCGTTTTGATTGAGCGGCATCAAATTCCAGGAGTTTTGCTATGTCACCAGATGGGGTGATGTGGATAACCTCTATGGACGTGTTTTTAACATTTTATTACCGTCCCATACTTTTCAGGTCAACAGCGATAATATAATCGACAT
>JAQICP010000056.1 GCA_027858555.1 Vallitaleaceae bacterium | reverse complement strand
CTCCAAAGAACATGAAAACAAAGAATCCGATAATAACAGTTGAAAATAATTTGTTGCGACTAAGTAAGACACTTTTAATAATGAACACATTGAATAATACTACTATAATGATAATTAATGTAACAAATAGTCACACAGTAAAACCTTCTCCTGTTTTAAGGTCAATCGTGTAGCCCATAAATAACGCATAAAATATGACTAATACAAGTGACACAAAAGCCGTTAGCATCTGAACTTTATTAACCAGAATTTCTTTATTGTATAAAAAATTACTTTTTAGTTTTTTAGCAGCTATCATAAGATCTTTGTAATACTTATCCTTAAGATCCTTGGCACTTACTACACCATCCTGACCATGTCCGAAAAAACTATTGAATAAAGTAATCTCATAGGCGGGACAATCCGTATCAATATCTTTCACTTTTGTGTAAACCATCTGGCTTATTGTAAAAGGACCGAGTTTGATAGGGTCATCACTAATTGTTAGATAGCCCCGTGATGCCCATTCCAAAACCAAAGTACTAAGGTCAGTATTATTAACTTTCTCACGTTTATGGATATAAGCAACCTCTGCTGCATTAATGCCTTCTGGTGGTTCAAATCCGACTATGGGCACAATGGTATTGTCGCGTTTATACTTGATATTATAATACAAGCTAATAACACTAAAAATTGCCATTAGACCTGCAATCACCTGAACCCACACCACACTTGGTGGATCTGATACGTTCTGATAATAACCTTCTACAAGCGGTATGGCTATGGTTAATCCTTGATAAGCTAGTAAAGGCGATGTCAGAGAGCCAGTAATGACATTACCTTGAACTTCATATACGGCATTCATCGTCTCAGTATCGCCCTCATATCCGGTTATCACAGATACCTTGTCTTTATCGAAGTCTTTAGGCATCTGGATACTGAAAGTACCATCAAGTATCAAAGTGTCCCAATCAGTCCCGATCAAGTTAAAATAAAACTCATCTTGATCATCCATACCATCATAGCCCATATCGTAATTATAGCTGATGACATAGGATACAACCTCACTTACATAGTCATCTTCGTCTCCGATTCTAATGGAAAGATTACCATTAGACTTACTGATTTTCGTTGTATAAGGCTTACCTGAAGTCGAATTATACACTTGAACGTCAGTTATATCATGGACATAACCATAGTGCTTTAGTGGGATGTCACGATAAATGCCATGGCGAGGTTCAGTGAAGGAAACGGTAATGGTTTCTATAATATCGTAAGTATTATCTTCATGAACTATCACACTCACCTCATATGACTTAATATCATAATATTCATCACTATAGCTATAAGTGAAAAGACCAATCCAAAAAGCAATCATCACTATGGGTATACTTATGAGTACAATCGATTTTTTCATATGAATCTCCTACTCAGTCAAATTAATTTTCACATTTTCTCTTTGGTCGTTACTGATTTCAAAAAAATCATAAGCTTTAAAACCCATCAGATTAGCAAACAAGAATACCGGAAATGTGACAATTGATTTATTGAACAGCTTAACGTTGCCGTTATAATACAACCTTGCATTAGCAATATCTTTTTCAGTACTCTCCAAAGCCTCCTGCAACTTTACATAGGTTAGGTTGGCTTTCAGGTCCGGGTATGCTTCCGCCAAAGCAAATATCTTATCAAGCCCACTTGTTATCGCTTGATTCGCAACCATGATTTCTTTATTATTGGTCGAAGACAGAGCTTGTTGTCTGGCTTCGACTATGCTTTTCAGTGTGCTGCTCTCATATGCCTCGTAGCCCTTTAATGTTTCCACAAGATTTGGAATTAAATCATACCGTTTCTTTAGAAATACATCCATAGTTGAAAAACTTTCTTTCACATTGATATTTAATTTTGCCAGTTTATTGAAGGTACCAACTATTGCTAATATAATGATGATGATGATGACAATTAAAACATAACCTAATGAAATATTTTCAAACATACTTTCCTCCTTGTGCTCTCCTTCGTGCTATCTTCCTAAATCCTCTTCTCTAATAAACAAATGAGGGTGATTGTGCTCAAATTATTATATCTTGCTATAATTATACATCATGTTTGCCCTATTAAACAAGATAACAAAAACCAACTGAATCTAAAATACTTTTTGAAATTGCCCTTGGAATTATGATAGAATAGAAGTGAATTGAGGTTGATTATGAATATTAAACAATATGTAATAAATGACAAACCTAAGCGTTACTACCAAGATGCAATTCTAGAATACCAGAAACGTCTAAGTCGTTATTGTAAAATCAGTTTAATTTTGGTGAAAAGCGTTGATAAATTAATAAAAAAAATACCTATTACTAATGCATACACTCTCTGTGTAACATCTAAGGGCACCCCTATTAGTTCAGGCGTATTGGCTGAGAAGATTAGTCATTTAGGACTATCTGGCCAATCCAATCTCAATATAATACTCGGTTCGGATGATTCTGTCAACCATCTGATCAATGAAAACATAGCTATAACCACGATGGATATGGACTCAGGGTTAATGACCACTATCATATTCGAGCAAATCTTTCGTGCTTATCGAATCATCAATAATCATGCCTATCACAAATAGTATTATGATATATGGGGACCACATCTATATAGTTGTTCAAGTAGTATGACCCGCATTAACTGATGTGGAAATGTCATCTTCGAAAACGAAATGGCGTAGTTTGATCTCTCAATCACATCAACTGATAAACCAAGTGAGCCTCCAATTACAAAAACAATATCCTTACCCCTCGGTATCTTTTTAAGGGTGCTCAAAAAAGTCTTCGATGTGAGCATCTTACCCTCAATCTCTAAGGTAATGACATATTGGTTATCAGAAATACGTGACAGGATACGGTCACCTTCTAATTGCTTAATGATAGCTTCTTCTTTGTCACTTGCCCGATCAGGTGTTCTCTCATCTTTGATTTCTATCACTTCTACAGAGCAATATCTTTTTAAACCATTCAGATAATCAGCTATAGCATTCTCCAAATAGGTTTCTTTAATCTTCCCGACAGCTACAATACATACATTCATCCTATTACCTATACTTCACATTGTTATTGTTTTTATAATAATCAACTTTTTTAACACGCATTCTTGAATCTGCTAAATCAATCAATTCAGCAAAATCCGGTTTAAGCACATCTAATTCCAATGAAGAGGCAGCAC
>JAQICP010000046.1 GCA_027858555.1 Vallitaleaceae bacterium | reverse complement strand
GCAAAGATTATCTGTTTGAAACAATCTGGGGGCAAGATGCATTTGGGGATATTGCTACTGTAACAGTCCATATCGGTAAAATTCGAGAAAAGATTGAAATTGATAGCAGTAATCCTGAGTATATTGAGACAATCTGGGGTGCAGGTTATCGTTTTAAAGTATAATTAGATGTACTGAGGGAGGAAGCAATGTTAGATTATGAAGTTCTAAAGTTTGAAGACTTCGAAGCAGACAAAACAATTGTTATCATTATTTATATGTACAATGGTTTTGCAAAAGCGGGCAATTTATACAGTCCAAGAGTTGAAAAGTTAATTGATCCAATAGTGAACTTAGCAGAAAAAGCCATTAGTTCCAGTATAAGCGTACTTGCTTATACCGATTATCACAGTGAAGATGCTAAAGAATTTAGTGCTTATCCGGCTCATTGTATAGCTAACACAGTAGAAAGTGAATTGGTAGACTCACTTAAGGCATTGATCAGCGTTGGTCTTATTGTAAAACACAAAAATAGTACCAATGGTTTGTTGGCATATAACCCTGCACAGTCTATGATTGGTATAGCTCATTATATTGTAGTTGGTTGTGTGACGGATATATGCGTTTATCAATATGCTACAACCCTTAGAGCCTATCTTAATGAGCATAATCTTGAAGGTGAAGTCATTGTATCTAAAGCACATATGGATACTTATGACATACCGGATGTTCATGATGGTGATTTGTTTCAACAGATGGCTATCACCAGTATGGCTATGAATGGCATAAAAGTAGTAAACGATATTATTTTACAATAATCTTTTCGCAAAGCACAATCGATTTCATGCGGTTTTCATATAGCTTGTATATAATATATGCTAATAGGTCATTAAATGGAGGCTGATATGGAATTTACAAAATGGTTTAATAAGTTAAATGTTCAAAGGATTTTAATTTATAGTTTCATTATTGTGCTATTTCTGATTGTCACATTCCCTATGTATATTATATTAATAGACAGCACTAGGTTAATGGAAGACATTCAATTAAGTGGTCCAAGTTTCGTTCCAGACCAATATTTTCCTTGGAACCTCTACGTACTCTTTGCCTATGTAGGTGTTGGATGGCCTTTACTTAACAGCATATTCGTTTCTGTGAGTTCAACAATTCTGACAGCCTATTTTTCAACGCTCACAGCATTCGGACTAGAATTCTATAATTTAAAATGGAAAAAGCCACTTTATGTGATTATCATACTATTTATAATGATTCCTACCCAGTTGTCAATTATAGGGTTATATCAACTCTGCCTTACTTTTAAGATGACTAATTCCTTTCTGCCTCTGATATTACCCTCTATTGCTAATTGCTTTGGTGTCTTTTTTATCAAACAATATATGTCCGCGGCTGTGCCTCATGATATAATAGAGGCAGCGAGAATAGATGGTGCTAATGAATTATCCATATTCAACAAAATTGTCTATCCGATGGTGACCCCAGCTATAGCTGCAGTCAGCTTACTTAGCTTTATTAAGTATTGGAATCAATTTATTGAACCAAGAGTACTCATATATGATCAATCCATGTACACCTTTCCGATTGTTATGAGTTTTCTGACAGGACAGTCAGCCTATATCAGTATGGGTATCATCATTACGATTATCCCAGTGCTCATTTTCTTTATGAAAGTATCAAAGAGCTTAGTTGGTTCAATTGCATCTGGAGCACTAAAGGGATAGACATGGTAATGCCACATTCTTAAGCTATAATTTAACGAGATGATAATCATTATCACACAAAGGGGGAATAGCTTATGGAACAATACGATGTAATAGTAATTGGTAGTGGTAGCGGTGGCTTAACGGTTGCTTATACTGCAGTAGGGTTAGGTAAAAAAGTATTATTGGTTGAAAAGTCAAAACCTGGTGGTGAATGTACTTGGTCAGGTTGTATTCCAAGTAAAACTTTAATTCATATAGCAAAAGAAATGGCTGTTATTAGAAGATATCAGCCTGATTATAGCGTTAACACTTCGGAAGTATTAGCACAAATCAGAGAAACAATTCTAAGTGTCTATGCTGGTGAGACGCCAGAAATACTAAAGTCACATCATATCCATTATCTTAATGGGTTTGCAAAATTCGTAAACAAGAATACCATAGAAGTTGACGGACAATTACATACAGGTAAAAAAATCATAATCGCCACTGGCACTAGTCCATTTGTTCCAAATATTGAAGGAATAGATGAAGTGGCTTATATGACCAACGAATCTTTTTTTACAGCTGAGACATTACCCTCCAGTATGATTGTACTGGGTGGTGGTGCAATTGGTGTTGAGTTGGCCATGGCATTAAATGATTTAGGCATACAGATAGACTTAGTGGAGATGTTACCAGAGATTTTACCGAGTGAAGAACCTGAATTTGGTAAGCTTCTCCATGAAATCATGGTGAGAAAAGGGATTGTCGTTCATACTGATGCGAAAGCGGTCAGTGTAGCAAATGGTAATAATCCAGATGGTACTAAAGCGGACGGCGTTGGCATTAACCTTACCATAGAAATTAATAATGAGCAGATTCTTATAGAGAGTAAAAGTTTACTCGTTGCTGTTGGTAGAAAGCCCAATATAGACGGTCTTGAACTGGAAAGTGCAAAGGTAGGATATGATAGAAAAGGTATTAGTGTGAATGCCTATATGCGGACATCCAACAAGGCTATATATGCCGTAGGTGACGTGGCTTCTAAGTATCAATTCTCACATATGGCTTATGCAATGGGTGTGATTGCTGCACAAAACGCTATCTTTCCATGGAAAAGAAAGATGTCATATAAACACGTGGCTTGGTGTACCTACTGTACGCCGGA
Organism: Vallitaleaceae bacterium; assembly: GCA_027858555.1. Lineage (GTDB taxonomy): Bacteria > Bacillota > Clostridia > Lachnospirales > Vallitaleaceae > JAQICP01. Next base: position 5,112 of record JAQICP010000046.1, on the reverse strand, counting down.
ACTGGCAAGAGCTGGACTTACTGAAGCAGAGGCAAGACAGCAATATAGTAATAATGTTAGAATATATGAACATGCCTATAAAGACATCGATCGAGCAAAAACTGAACATACCACAGAAGGATTAATCAAACTTATTACCAATAAAAAAGGCAAACTGCTAGGTGCTACCATACTTGGTGAACGGGCAGGCGAGCTAATCTGTGAGCTTCAAGTCATTAAGACACTGGGGATATCCCCAACTAAACTGGGAAAAGTGATTCATCCATACCCTACATATAGCGAAGCGCTAAGTGCCCTCGGTCGGAAAATCATGATAGACAGACTGGTGAATAACTGGGTCGTTAAACTGTTCAGAAAATAGACAGATTCGAAAAACTGAAGTTGTACTTAAAGTAATAGAAGTAATAATAATAGTGGGGGTTCAGATAAGGGTAAAAAGGGGAAATTATGAAGAATAAAGGAAACGTTCGTAAATTAATACTATTCTTACTGTTAATAACCACGATCATTCTATTATGGGTGTTCGATGTGTTTTCCTATTTTCAATTAGATAGAATTCATCAACTCATAGATTGGATCCATACTTTTGGACCAATTGCACCCATTATTTTTATAGTCACCTATATTATTAGTACGGTGTTTTTCTTGCCAGGATTTCCTTTGACCCTACTTGCGGGTGTTGTATTTGGACCAGTATTTGGGGCTATTTGGGTATCTATTGGTTCCACAATAGGCGCTACTTTTGCCTTTATTATTGGTAGATATCTTGGACGAGAGGCAATCGTTAGTAGATTCTCTCATCACGATATGATGAAACGTATTGACGAAGGGGTTAAGAAACAAGGCTGGAAGATGGTGGCTATAACCAGATTGGTACCATTGTTTCCTTTTAATGTACAAAACTATATCTATGGATTAACAGATATTCCCCTAGGCATATACGTTGTTGTTTCATGGCTCTGTATGATTCCTGCGACGATTGGCTATACATTTTTAGCAGGCGCTATAATTGATGGTAACGGGGATGCTGGCAGAACACTCACATATGTAGGGATAGGTATTGGATTCATCTTATTTGTGTCCATCATTGGTTCAAGGATTAATGAAAAAATAAAGAAAGAGCAGATATGATATGTTAGACACACACGGTCGTAAATATGTACAACCCATACTTAACAAGTTAGGAAAACAATTGGTTAGAGGGGGTATTAGCCCAATAGCCATTACTTTTATTGCTCTAGGGTTTGGTTTTATTAGCATCTTTTTTATATGGATGAATCAATATATTCTGGCAGTGGTCAGTCTATGGGTTTCAGGGCTTTTCGATGTACTTGATGGCACAGTTGCAAGACTAACTAAGATGAGTAGTGACCTCGGTGCTTTTTTAGATGTGACATTCGATAGAATTGTGGAGCTTGGCATCATTATCATGTTGGCTTATCAGTACCCTGAGATCAGCACTAGTTTTGTGGTGCTAACAGGGAGTATTGTTCTATCATTGACTATCTTTTTGACAGTTGGTGGGTTTGCCAAAAATCACTCAGAGAAATCATTTTATTATCAAGCTGGCATAGCCGAGCGAACAGAAGGCTTTATTTTTTTCACATTGATGTTACTGCTACCTGATTACATGGTGGTTGTTGTTTATATATTTGCAGGCTTGATCATCATTACAAGTATTCAGAGATTTATAGAAGGCATCCGACTACTCAGAGATTAGTGGAAGGTGCCAAACTATTGCGAGATTAGTAAATGAGAGATATGAGGTTAAATCATGGATAATATTTCAATTATAAGGGGTATTCTATTTGTTGGGTTTTTGGTGCTGTTTGGTATCATTCAATGGATGCGCCCCAGTAGAAAACCAGAAAAAGGCCGTTGGAAATTCATGTTATCTAATCTAGTGTTGGTCCTTATCAATAACATAGCCATTATGTTTATGCCCCTAATTCCATATGGGATGGCAACTATTGGTGCGGACAATAACTTAGGTCTGTTTAACATCATAGCATTACCAAGTGTTATCGAGATTATAAGTGCTATAATTCTACTTGATGTCATTATATATTTTCAACACCGGTTATTTCATAAAGTCAATTGGTTATGGCGACTTCATAGAATGCATCACACCGATTCCCTTTTAGATACGACAACAGGACTTAGATTTCATCCGCTTGAGATTCTCATATCCAATTTTATTAAAGTGTTTAGCATATTAGTACTGGGTGTTAGTCCTATGGCTGTTATTTTGTTTGAGATTATTCTAAATACCTTGGCTATGTTCAATCACAGTAATATTAAGATTCCAGATTCGCTTGAGAAGATTATGAGCAAAGTATTGATTACACCAGCGCTTCACACAATCCATCATTCTATAATAAAAAAAGAAACCCAATCAAACTTTGGGTTTAGTGTGCCATGATGGGACATGATTTTTGGTACTTTTATTAAAAAGGGTACGAAAGATCAAGCACTTATTGACATCGGTATATACAGTCAGCCATCTGAAAAATGGACAATCCTACCATGGATGTTAGGACATCCCTTTTATAAGTAGCAGGTACTTATAAAAGGGCGATCAAGGGTACTAATCAAGGCTGTCCAGATTAAATAATTTGAGTAACTCTGTTTCACTTAAGTGATTAATGAAGGTTTCACCAGGTGTTATAACAGAATCTATTAATGATTTTTTTTGCTCTTGAAGAGCAAATATCTTTTCTTCAATTGTACCAGTAGTGAGTAGTTTAATAACTTGAACGGATTTGTTCTGTCCAATTCTGTAAGCTCGGTCGGTTGCTTGTTCTTCAGCAGCAGGGTTCCACCATGGGTCGTAATGTATAACCATATCGGCACCAGTGAGATTAAGGCCTGTACCACCTGCTTTAAGCGATATCAGGAATACTTCATTATCGCCATTATTAAACATTTTTGTCATCTCTAATCGGTCTTCAGCTTTTGTCTGCCCATCCAGGTAGAAATAGCCGATTTTACGATAAGCCATTAATTCTCTGATTAATTTAAGCATGCCAGTAAAACTTGAAAATATTAAAAGACGATGGCCACTCTCGATGGCATCCAGTAATAGTTCTTCAAGTAGTGCCAGTTTATTGCTACCACCTTCATAAGTGTCGTCAATTAATTTGGGGTGACAACAGATCTGTCGAAGTTTAGTAAGGGCGGCAAATATCTTCATGGCATTTTTACCATAACCATCTTCTTTAATTGATGTAGAAAGTGCGTTTCTTGTTTGTTCCAATATTGACAGATACATGGTCTTTTGACTGTGAGATAATTCCGTGTACATAGTGGTTTCGATTTTTGGTGGTAGTTCTAGTAGGACATCTTTTTTCAATCTTCTCAGTAATAACGGACTAATCTGTTCTATCAGTTGTTTTAAAGCCACAGGACTATTTTCTTTAGTGATTGGTTTCTCATAACGGGTTAAAAAATACTTATGATTACCCAGATACCCTGGCATGATAAAATCAAATATAGACCAAAGTTCACTGATGTTATTCTCGATTGGGGTACCGGTTAAGGCCAGCTTCGTTTTTGCCCGTATTAATTTTACGGCTAAAGCATTTTGAGATAGATGGTTTTTAATATGTTGCGCTTCATCTATTATACAGAATTCAAAATCAATCGCTTCATATAAAGCTATATCTCTTTTAGCAGCACCATAAGAAGTAATAATGATATCAAAATCCATTAATTGGTTTTGAATATGTTGTTCTCGCTTTTCTTTACCACCAGTGACAATTAGATATCTTAACTCTGGAGCGAAACGTTTGATTTCAGAACCCCAGTTATATATTAATGAAGTAGGTGCAATGACAATACTTGGTTTATCTGTATTCGTAGATAGTATAAGGGTGATTGCTTGAATGGTTTTTCCAAGACCCATATCATCAGCTAAAATACCACCAAATCCATATTGATTGAGGGCTTTTAACCATTTAAAACCTGTTTCTTGGTAAGGACGCAAGGTTGCCCTTAATTCAGTGGGCACCTGCAACTCAATATCACTTGGTTCTTTTATATCATCTAGTAATTGTTTGAAGGTTCTGCTTTTGTGAAATGATTTATTACTAGCTTCTTTCATCAGATGATTGAGTGTAAAGGCTCGATATAGTGGTATCTGAATAAGGGCATTCTTTTCAGCAACATCGTATAAGTCCAGTTCTTCTAGCAGTTCGTTCATTTTAATATAATTTTCTTGCTCTAAAGGCAAAAATTGACCGTTTTTTAAACGGAAATATTTTTGCTTGTTTCGAAGTGCACGAATCACTTCATGAATTTCTTCTTCTAAGACACCATCAATTTCAAAAGAAAAGTCTAACATACCACTGCTACTGACACTGACACCACCTTGGAACCCGCTAGGGTGCTTGATGTGCAATTGCTTAAAAGCGTCTGAATAATAAACTGTGGCAATTTCTTGTAGTGCAGGCAATGTAACATAGATGAAATCATAAAGGTAGTCTTCTTTAATGATTGTGAAATACTCATTAGAAGCATCAAATACACAATAAGATGATTTAAGGAGATTCATTAATTCAGCTTCTTTTTTTAGATCCTGAATGATGGTGACATGTTCAGGAATCATAGAAGTATCTCTTGGAAGTATATGTAATTGATAATCGCCGTAATTAAATGTAATGGTACCTTTTAGGGTGTTTTGATATTCATCAAGGTATATTTCAACGACTAAAGTATCCGTATAAAGCGTCTTGTTTATTTGTGGACCCAGATTAACAGTGCCCATCTCTTTTAAAACAGGTAGGATTGAAGAGGCAAAATTGTGCTTGAAAGACTGTTCGATGGTAATTTTGTTTTGATGTTCAATTAGAGCCTCGTGAATTACCTTGAAGTAATGAAAATGGTTTTTGTCTAATTGATAGATAATCTGATCAACAACTACATAACCATGTGAAGGAATCAAAACCCCAGTCTTGTTAGTAGAAGTAATATTGATGATTTCATTTTTTTCAAAGATATCAAAGTTCATATGAACATGGTCAGTTATCTCTTCTTGGCTTGTGTAATGACTTCCAAGTTTAACCTCAACTGAAAGCTCTTTAATAATGTCCATTAAACGAATCCAATAAGGGT
>JAQICP010000009.1 GCA_027858555.1 Vallitaleaceae bacterium | reverse complement strand
TCATATCAGCACCTACCTTCATAAAAAGGTTATCAATAATATAAGTTCTTGTCAAATGGAAGAAGTAACAGCTTTATCTTGTTATGGAATAAGTCATATGCTATAATATGGTACTGAAGAACAAAGAGCCCATTTATGGGCTTAGTGTATGTTATAGAGGTTTTAGAATATAGTGATGGTACACATGGTGCCATAAGGAGGGTGATCATTTTGAGTAAAATTGATCAATCGAAAATAAGAAATTTTTGCATAGTTGCCCATATAGATCACGGTAAATCTACGTTAGCCGATCGAATCATTCAAAAGACTGGTTTGTTAATGGATAGAGAAATGCAAGATCAGGTACTTGACAATATGGATTTAGAACGTGAAAGAGGCATTACCATCAAAGCGCAATCAGTAAGGCTTATCTATAATGCGAGTGATGGTAACGAATATATATTTAACTTGATAGATACGCCAGGTCATGTGGATTTTAATTATGAGGTATCAAGATCCCTTGCAGCTTGCGAAGGCGCACTTTTGATAGTGGATGCGGCACAAGGCATAGAAGCGCAAACATTAGCTAATGTCTATCTTGCCTTAGAGCATGATTTGGATATTATTCCTGTTATCAATAAGATAGATTTACCAAGTGCTGATGTTGAACGTGTTATTCATGAGATTGAGGACGAGATAGGCTTAGAGGCACATGATGCACCTCAGATATCCGCCAAAGAAGGTACTAATATTGAACAGGTACTAGAAAGAATCGTAACCCATATCAAACCACCATCTGGCGATGTTAACAAACCTTTAAAAGCTTTGATATTTGATTCGAAGTATGATACATATCGTGGTGTTATTGTCTTTACAAGAATAATGGAAGGCTCAGTGAAAAAAGGCTCGAAAATCAAGATGATGGCATCGGGTGCTGTATTTGAAGTGGTTGAAGTCGGGTATTTCGGACCGGGTAGATTTATTCCTGCAGATGAATTAACAGCTGGAATGGTTGGTTACATAACAGCAAGCATTAAGAATGTTAGGGATACAATGGTTGGTGATACTTTAACCAATGTTGATAATCCTACAGAGAAAATGCTTCCAGGCTATAAAAAAGTTAATCCAATGGTTTATTGTGGTATGTATCCAGCTGATGGTGCAAAATACCAAGATTTAAGAGAAGCGCTTGAAAAATTGCAATTGAACGATGCTGCATTACAATTTGAAGCTGAAACATCAGTTGCACTGGGATTTGGTTATAGATGTGGCTTTTTAGGACTTTTACATCTTGAAATTATTCAAGAGCGACTTGAACGTGAGTTTAACTTGGATATGATTACAACAGCGCCAAGTGTTATCTATAAGGTGCACAGAACCAATGGCGTGGTCATTGAATTGGCTAATCCGACTGATTTGCCTGAACCACAAGAGATTAATTATATCGAAGAGCCGATTGTCAAAGCTGAAATAATGGTGCCGACAGAATACATCGGTTCCATTATGGAATTGTGTCAAGAAAGACGTGGCGAATATTTGGGTATGCATTATATAGAATCATCCAGAGCTTTGCTTAATTATGAAATGCCTCTTAATGAGATCATATATGATTTCTTTGATGCGTTAAAATCAAGAACAAGGGGTTATGCTTCTTTTGATTATGAATTAATCGGATATAAAGAATCTGAATTGGTTAAACTTGATATCTTGATCAACAAAGAAGTTGTAGATGCACTTACCTTTATCGTTCATGAGGAAGCTTCAATTGAACGTGGCCGTAAGATTGTTGAAAAACTTAAGAAGGAAATACCAAGACACCAGTTTGAAATAACTAATCAGGCATGTATTGCTAATAAGGTAGTAGCAAGGGAAACGATTAAAGCTATGAGGAAAGATGTTTTAGCAAAATGCTACGGTGGCGATATATCAAGAAAAAGAAAATTATTAGACAAACAAAAAGAAGGTAAAAAGAGAATGCGTCAAGTAGGTAATGTTAATGTGCCTCAAAAAGCATTTATGAGTGTTCTAAAATTAGATGAAAAGTAATAGGGTATCAAGTATGAAAGCTTAGATATCATGTAAGTCTTATGACGAGACTTACTGTAGTTGAAATAAAACTGGCACTTAAGGAAAAAGGGTATACCAATATGAATGATAAATCACAAAAGCCTAAATTGAGTATGTATATACACATACCTTTCTGTGAAAGAAAATGCGCTTATTGTGATTTTCTTTCGTTTGATTACCGGGATGACAAAATAGATGCCTATGTTGAAGCTCTTTGTAAGCAGATTAAAACATATGAATATGGGGGCCAGTGGCAAGTGAGTACCATCTTTTTTGGTGGGGGAACACCCTCTCTTTTGACGCCTCAGCAAATCACGGACATATTCAAAGCAATCAGAGAAACGATTGAGGTCTCAAAAGGCGCTGAGATTAGTATGGAATGTAATCCGGGTACACTTACGGAAGAAAAAATTGATGTTTATAGAGCCCTTGGTATTAATAGAATCAGTTTAGGGGTTCAGTCCATAGACGTAGATCAACTTAAACAGCTAGGCAGAATACATAATGATAAAAATGTATTTGAACAGTACGATTTGATTAGAGAAAAAGGGTTTACTAATATTAATCTAGACATCATGTATGGACTGCCGAAACAAACACTAGATGAGTGGGAAAAACAATTAGATGTAATTACTGCATTAAACCCAGAGCATATATCTGCCTATGGTCTTATTGTGGAAGAAGGTACGCCCTACGAGAGACTATATGAAAAAAATCCGGATATTTTTCCAGATGAAGAATTAGAGCTTGCAATGAACTGGCTGGCTCATAAGCGATTGACCAAAGCTGGCTACGTTCACTATGAAATATCTAATTATGCAAAACCAGGATATGAGTGTAAGCATAATGAAACATATTGGCGATTAATTCCTTATATCGGATTTGGTTTAGGCGCTTCTTCTTACATGCATAATAAAAGATTTGATATGATTGATGATTTGGAAGCATACATATCTATGGCTAATAATACAAGTGATATGGTGGCTGTGGATTCTATTGTTGAGTCTACGATTCAAAAGCGGATGGAAGAATACATGTTTTTAGGATTACGATTACTTGAAGGTATAGATGAGGCTGATTTCTTATATACATTTAATTGCTCTTTGACTTCAGTTTATGATGATAACCTTGATTATTTGATAAAGGAATCGTTAATTGAAAGAGCAGACGCACATATCAGACTAACACCTAGAGGTATTGATATCAGTAATTATGTGCTCAGTTATTTTCTGCTGACTACTTAAAAAGGAATGTTTTACTGGTGCGATTTGAATCTTTGAGAGTAGTGAAAGAGGCATGATTTTATTAATAGAATTTTAAGAACTTTTATCCAAATATCACTTGACAAAGCATGTCAAAAGTGATATTTTTTATGTAGGCATTAGCACTCGCTTGAAATGAGTGCTAACAATTCATCGATAGGGTTCTTAGAAAGATCAAGTGTAAAGTGGACCGGATATAAAGCAGAATCGATGGTATCATTTGTGGGAAAGTCATGAACTAGTGTTAACCTTGAATGAATAAAGTGTATAATCAATATGATTAATAATGGTGGTGATCTTATGGAATTGAATGAAAGAAAGATGAAAATTCTACAAGCAATTATAGGTGATTATCTAAGTACGGCAGAACCGGTTGGCTCTAGGACAATTTCGAAGAATTATGATTTGGGCATTTCACCCGCAACAATTCGTAATGAGATGTCTGATCTGGAAGAATTAGGATTTATTGTACAACCACATACTTCAGCTGGTAGAATTCCTTCTGATAAAGGTTACAGGTACTATGTGGATTCTTTAGTTAAGCTTCCAAGGGAGGATGAGCAGCCTGACCAATTTGTTAATAAACTATTAGCAAGTGCAGATAGAATAGAAGACTTACTTAAAAATATAGCTAAGTTGTTAGCAAAAGAAACTAACTATGCCACTCTGGTTTCAACACCAAAATACAAGAGTAGTAAAATTAAAAATCTACAATTGGTGGGCGTTGAAGATAAACGGGTATTGGTCGTAGTGGTGACAGATGGTAATATTATTAAGAATTACATGATTGATTTGGATGAAGGCATTGAGCAAACTATGTTAAATCGTATTACCTATGTGCTTAATGAGCATCTGTATGGTTTAACACTCGAAGAAATCAACTTGCCACTAATCAAAAATATGCATCAATATACCGATGACAATCAGATTGTGATCAGCAAAGTATTAGATGTTATCTTCCATACAATTAAATCTATAGATGATAGTGATGTGTACTTTTCAGGAACAACTAATATATTGAAGTTTCCAGAATTCAATGATATCAATAAAGCTTTAGAGCTAATTGATGTCATAGAAAAAGGTGATAAAAATCAATTCTTAGTTGATCGTGCCATGAATGATGATGAGCATAATATCAACATCAAGATTGGTGAAGAGATTGAAGTTGAAGAAATGATTGATTGTAGTATTATTACGACAAGCTATCATATCGGGGGTAAAAAAGTCGGTGCAATTGCAGTAATAGGTCCTAAGCGGATGGATTATAACAAAACGGTACATGCGCTCAAATGCTTACAGACCAATGTAGAAAAGATTCTTAATAGAAACAGTGTATAGCACCACAGTTAGTAATGTAAAAATCTCGTTCATACTTTGAACGATTTATAAATATAAAGGAGTCAGACATGAAAGAAAAGCAAGAGAATCAAAATCCAGATAATGAGGCTGAAGTTAAAAGAACGACAGCAAAGCATAAGAAAGAAAATGCAGGTAAAGATATCGGCGGAAATATCGGTGGCAATGCTGGTGATGTAAAAATTGAAACAGTTGGTCCGGAAGATATTGAATTAGAGGAGGATGAAGTAGTAGATAGTCCACAGGACGAGGCAGATGACGATAGCGTTACTGATATCAAAATTAAATTATCTGCATTTCAAGAAAAAGAATTAGAAGCGAAAGAGAACTTTGATAAATGGAAAAGAACATTAGCAGAGTTTGATAATTTCAGAAAAAGAACCATAAAAGAAAAATCAATTATGTATGAAAATGGTACTAAGGATGTGGTGGAGAAGTTATTGCCAGTTCTTGATAATTTTGAAAGAGCACTTAGTCATATATCTGAAGAAGAAAAAGACTCAGCTGTTGCAAAAGGTATTACCATGATTTACAAACAGTTATTGAATACGTTTAATGAATTAGGTATCGTGGAAATTGATGCGACTGGAAAAGAATTTGATCCAAACCTACATCATGCTGTCAGTCATGAAGAAAGTGACGAATATGGTGAAAACGAAGTAGTAGAGGTCCTGCAAAAAGGATTTATATACAAAGAACGTGTTATTAGACATAGCATGGTTCGAGTAGCTAACTAAATAAACTATCTCTGAAGGAGGAAATAAAATGGCTAAAATAATAGGAATCGATCTTGGAACAACAAACTCATGTGTATCTGTTATGGAGGGTGGAAAACCTGTCGTAATCGCTAATGCAGAAGGTGCGAGAACAACACCATCAGTAGTGGCATTTGCAAAGAATGGTGAAAGATTAATCGGTGATCCTGCTAAAAGACAGGCAATCACAAATTCTGATAAGACAATCAGTTCAATTAAAAGAGAAATGGGTTCTAATTTCAAAGTGAATATTGATGATAAGAAGTATTCACCTCAAGAAGTATCAGCGATGATTCTTCAGAAATTAAAAGCTGATGCAGAGAGTTATTTAGGTGAGGAAATCAAAGAAGCCGTTATAACTGTCCCAGCATACTTCTCTGATGCACAAAGACAAGCTACAAAAGATGCTGGTAAAATTGCTGGAATCGATGTTAAAAGAATTATCAACGAGCCAACAGCAGCAGCGCTTGCATATGGTCTTGATAATGAACACGAACAAAAAATCATGGTTTATGACCTTGGTGGTGGTACATTCGACGTTTCACTGATTGAAATTGGCGATGGTGTACTAGAAGTACTTGCAACTAATGGTAATAACCGTCTTGGTGGTGATGACTTTGATGAACGCATCATGAATCATCTTGCAACTGAATTCAAGAATAAAGAAGGCATCGACCTTAAGTCTGACAAGATGGCTATGCAACGTTTAAAAGAAGCTTCTGAAAACGCAAAAAAAGAATTATCAACTTCTACCACAACTAATATCAACCTGCCTTTCATCACAGCTAGTCAAGATGGTGCTAAGCATTTAGATATTACACTCAGTAGAGCTAAGTTTGATGAATTGACAGCTGACCTAGTTGAAAAAACAATGGGACCAGTAAGAAAAGCATTATCAGATGCTGGCCTTGATGCTTCTGATCTTAA
>JAQICP010000526.1 GCA_027858555.1 Vallitaleaceae bacterium | reverse complement strand
ATATTATAAAAAACCTTTTAATTATTTTTGTAAGATGTCAACGAATTAAATATAAGGCATCTCATCTCAGCTTGATTTTCTATCATTGTAACATATAAGAAATCACTGAAACAGAGGTTACTACATTAAAAATGCTATCACGATTTGAAGTGATAGCAAAAATAATTCAATAAAAGTATGATGCGCTTTCACACAATCTACTAGCCCATTTTTATATATGTACAAATCAGAAAAATCTTAAATCCCTTATTTACAATGCTTTAGAAGACAAACACACTCCACATGTGGCGTATGAGGAAACATGTCCACACATTTCACCCGCTCTAGCTTATACCCATTCTTCAAAAAAACTTGTAGATCCTTTATCAGTGAACTCGGTTTACATGACACATAGACAATCCTGTCTACCCCATAATCAATAATTTTAACTAACGCCTTAGGATGAATGCCAACCCTTGGTGGATCTAATATGATCATGTCAGGCTTGTCTTCTATCTCATCTAATACTTTTAACACATCGCCAGCTATGAACTCGCAGTTATCAAGACCATTAAGCTCAGCGTTAGCTTTAGCTGATATGACCGCTTCTTCGATGATTTCAACACCTACTGCTTTTTTGGCTACTGGCGATACCAGTTGCGCTATGATACCTGTTCCTGAATATAGGTCAAAGACCACTTGGTCCTTGGTGTCACCCACATATTCTCGAACCACTTCGTATAACTTTTCAGCACCGTAGGTATTAACCTGGAAAAAGCTGAAGGGTGATATCTTGAATTTGAGCCCTAATATGGATTCCTCAAAATACTCATTGCCGTATAGGATGCGCGTTTCATCTGCCTGTACCATATCACCCATGTTGTCATTGATGGTATGTAGGATGGTTCGTACTTGATTTTCTAATGGTAATGACAAAATCATCTGTACATAAGCTTCCACATTCAAAGTGTCTTGCGAGGATGTAATCAGATTAATCATCAGTTGATTATGGGCTTTCCCCTGTCTTATAACAAGATGCCGTTGAAAACCTATATGAACACCTTTGTTGTAAAATGCTTTGCTTGCCTTTTCAAAATAATCTCTTATAGCCATGCTAATCACATTGAAGTCATAGTGATTCAGCTTACAATCTACTACGTTAACGATATCGTGATGTGATCCTCGTTTGTGCAGACCAAGGGCTAATGGTCCGCCTTTGTATTCATCGCCAAAGGAGAATTCCATCTTGTTACGATACGCATATACTTCAGGACTGCCTACGATGCTCTCATATTCATAGGGCACATCAAGTGAGTCAATCATCTCTTTGATCTGTCTTGATTTTAGCTCCAATTGCTTTTCATAGGGAACTGACTGATAAGTACAGCCACCACATCTGCCAAAAACTGAACAAGTGTCGATAATCTCATCTGGTGATTTCTCCAGCACTTTAAGGACATAACCTTCTAATTCGTCGCCTCTTTTTTTATTGATTCTGATATGGACTTTCTGACCTTCGATGACATTTTTCACAATGACTCTATGATCTTCTATATATGTAATTCCTTTGTTAGGAAACTTCACTTTCTCTATGATGCAATCGTATTCTTCACCTTTTTTCATAAGACACCTACATGCTTTCCATTCTAGTCTAGTCGTTCCATTATTATATAGTATATGGCTTGTTTTTACCAGTGTTTATATGGGTTGTCTCGCCACATAAAAAAAGACCCTGAATTTCTCACGGCCTTCCATTAATTTTTTATCTAAACATATCCGTATCACTATGTTCCTGCATCCTATGATACGTCATGTCTGAGCCTGCTAATTGCTCCTTATCTGTCATTCTAAGGCCGTATACAAGGTCTATTGTCCTATACAGGATAAAATCCCCGCCACCAAGGCATAACACACCGCTAAAAGTCTTGATATGCCATCCATGTTTTGGGTACTCATGACATTGAATCCAAACCAACCTAGTGTATTAAAGCAATGTGAACTATGATATGTTATGTTTTATTCATAGTCCTAGATAACATATCTACTAATTATCAACCTAGATATGCAGACTTAATCTTTTCGCTTAATAACATATACTTAAGCATACACCAGTTTTTATTTCATAGTATATACCTTAGGACGATTTTCTTCATTAGCATTCAATACTTCTTTTGTATCATCAGCCAGTAAGAACTCCACTAACTTGCCAGTTGCAATTGTAAAACTATTTCGAAGTGCCTGCTCGCTTAGTTTAAAGGCGATTTCTTTAGTTACTCTATAAGCCGTTGGATTACCAAATAAGATCTTCTCAACTTGTTTTTCCACAACAGACATCAACTGATCTTTGCTTACAACTGCCTGAATA
>JAQICP010000260.1 GCA_027858555.1 Vallitaleaceae bacterium | reverse complement strand
TATTACTGGTGAACCAATTATTGCAAATCTAGCAAAGATGCCTCATTTACTTATTGCAGGAACAACAGGTTCTGGTAAATCAGTATTTAACAATGTTTTAATTACTTCTCATCAAGCCTTTTTAACACGAGAAGCATTGGCTAACATTGCCCAAACAACCCTTGATAATATCAAGGCGTATAAAGAAGGCGTTTCATTAGATAATGAAATATGTTATCAGTGTCCAACTATGGGTGTTTCATGCTTAAAAAACGATCAAGGTAAGTGTTTTTAACTTAGGAGGGCATATGCGGTTCGTCGATAAAAAGTTTAAAAACAATAAAAAACAGTATATACTTCAGTGCTTACTTGCCACAGCTGCATTGGTGTTGATTTTGATCTCGGTAGATTTTGTATTGCATACAGCTATCGTTGCATCTCTTGGGGCTACCAGTTTTATTGTGTTTACCATGCCTCATAAAAATCGTGGCAAGGCAAGATATATATTAGGTGGTTATATGTTCAGTGTGATAACCGGTGGTATATGTTCTATTTTCATTAATCTTAATCCCAATATTACACCGGGTATTCTTGGTGCGATTGCTGTTGGTTTATGTATGTTTCTGATGGTAGTTTTTAATGCAGAACATCCACCTGCAGCGGCTTTAGCACTTGGAATAGTAATAGAAGGTTTTGATATAAAGACAATTATTTTTGTTTTTTTTGTTTCATGTTTATTACTCTTTGTAAAATACTTAAATAGACGCTGGATTATTGATCTAGTATAGTGGGACGGCTATTTCAAGTGATAAACAAAGCTCAAACTAAGCCAGTTAATTGTATTAACGGCAATATAAAAGGAGTTTATTATGAAAGTTTCATTATTTAATCCAATGATTACAAAAGATGTTAGAAACAAATTATTACTATCCTTATTAATATTTGCATCACTATTGGTATTTTACTATGTTTTGGTATTTATAAGTCAGGACTTTAGGGCTATTTCTCAGATTCATTATATGGTAGCTTTAATGGCAGTAGGGTACTATTTTATGTTTAAAGGTAGCGGTAAATCAAGATATTTTATACTCTTCATATCGCCTGTTGGTTTTTTTACATTGCTTACAATTATACTGACACCAGAGACAGCTCAGGGCGGTATCGAGACGGCATTATCTACTAATATCACATCACTTTCTCCAACAATAAAGACAATCATATTTGTAATTGTTATATTAATTTACGTTGCCAATGGCATCTTTATTATGTATGATAAAGCGATTAACAAATATATGTTTGAAGCATCACAGGAAAAACTTGGCTATATGTCAAAATAGTCCAAACAAGTAAAATGAACTTAAAATTTTAGATAGTAGGTGAATATATGCTTCAATTTTCATTCAACCAATTGGTTGTCATCATACCGGTAATCTTATGTAGCATGGTCATACATGAATTTGCTCATACGTTTGCAGCGTTACTATTAGGCGATCGCTCGCCTGCAATCATGGCAAGGTTAACACTCAATCCACTCAAACATATTGATCCAATTGGATTTCTTATGATTATACTCGTTGGATTTGGTTGGGCGAAGCCTGTTAGAATTAACCCAAGTGATTTCAAAAAGCCTGTTCGAGATGAGATTTTGGTAGGGTTAGCAGGACCTGCTTCTAATTTTTTATTGGCATTTTTAATTATGGGCATATTAAAATTATTAGTGATTAATGATGTGGCCCTATCTATTAATGTTATAAATGGTTTTGAGATTGCAGTACTTATGAATATAGTGTTGGGGGTATTTAATCTAATACCCATACCACCACTCGATGGATCACATCTTTATACAAGTATTCTTTATCAAAAGAACCGAAAACTCTATATAACGGTCATGCGATATGGCTCCATGGCATTATTGTTTCTGATTATTGCCAGTAGAGTAACCAGTATTGATTTTTTACCAATAGGGACCGTAATAGAGGGCGTCTATTTCAAGCTTGTCAATGTGTTTTTTGGATAAGATATTATAGGGTATGCACTTTTATAAGGAAACAGCATCAAACAGAGGGGGTTTAGTGATATATTACTAAACCCTTTGTGATATAATAAAGAACAAAGTGTACTTCCAGTACACGTTTTATCCCACTGGATTCTCTCTATACAGGATAAATTGTTCTCATGGAAAGTTCCTATAAAGAACTTTCCTATTGAAGAAAATAGGAGGTCATGCAATGAAACCGATTCGTATTTTACTCTTCTGTCTATTATTACTATATATGGTCTCATTTTCGGGATGCAAAAAACAGGTTGATGAAAGTGTTATCATCGTTGATGACCTTCAAGAAGATGGTTCAATTGTCACTCTGCCTGAAGTTACAGACCAAGATATTAGCAATGATATATTATATGAACCGGATAATCGTCCTTCAGTTTTAAGCGGCGAACTAGGACAATCAATGGCCGATGATATTCGTGTTATCATGCCATATGATAATGGTATACATGCTGATGAGTGGGTAAAAACCACCATAGAAACTGAAGACGGTTTATCAGATTATTATCTAAGCTCTGGGTTTACCCTAGAAAAGGGTAAACTATATGAAATCAACTTACCGAGTACAGATACTTCCATGGAAGTGCAAGTAAGCTTAATATCGGGAGCATATGATATATATGATCGGCGAAAAGCTACTTTGTGGGAAAGTGAAATTTTCTATGAATTTTTCATGATCCAAAATACAGATACGACCTGTCAGCTAGAAGTTATAGTTTCTCCTAAAGAAAAAGGAATCATTGACATTCAAGAAGCGAATATAACTCGGAAAACAGGTGATCTGATATTTGCAGACGAGTTTGATTATGAGGGATTACCTGATGCCCTTAGATGGCAATATGATGTGGGTGGCCATGGATGGGAAAATGGAGAATTACAATATTATACAAAAGAACGACCGGAGAATGCATACGTAGATGAAGGTAGTTTGAAAATCATAGCTCTGAAAGAAGAGTATCAGACTAACGCCTATACCTCAGCTCGATTAATTACAAAGGATATTTTCGATTTAACTTATGGAAGGGTTGAATTTCGAGCAATCTTACCAGAGGGAATTGGTACTTGTTCAGCACTATGGATGATGCCATCTGATTTGGTATATGGCTCAGGACCTATCTCTGGCGAGATAGATGTCATGGAACATGTTGGTTTTGATGAAAATGTGATACATGGCACTGTACATACAGGCGATTATAATCATATGATGGGTACCCATCAATATTCAATTATTGACGTAGAAGATGCGACGACCTCATTTCACACCTATGCAGTTGAATGGACGCCAGTAAAAATAGAATATTTTGTAGATGATATCCTCTATTTCACTTTTAAAAATGATGGGATAGGGACGAGGGAGTGGCCATTCGATCAAGATTTTTATATGATTATGTGTCTAACAATTGGTGGCAGTTGGGGTGGACAACAAGGCATTGATGATGATATTTTTCCGCAAACAATGACCATTGATTATGTCCGTGTTTATGAACTACCTCTTGAAATACAAGATATACAACCGCCTGACCAAGTATTTAACGCACATTTTCATGGCTATGGCAGTATGATTGATTTGACTTGGGATAGGGCATATGACGATTATATCGTTAAAGGTTATAACATTTATCTGAATGATGATTTCATAGGTTTCACTTCTGAACTTAGTTATCAGATATACAATTTGCCAGAAAACAAGAAATATATTGTAGGTGTTGAAACTATTGATACTTCAGATAATGCGTCAACGATCAATTATTTCCAAGTTGAAACAGGTACATTTGACAGTGCCGGTCGTTATCTGGAGGATCGATTATTTATTGAAGCAGAAGACTATACGAGCACTGTGGGTGTAGAATTCAAGTCTATGGCAGATTCTATAAATCAATACGCTGATATGATTGATCCGGGAGATCGCCTGACCTATGAGATTGATGTTCAAAGTAGTGGCTATTACTGTGTGAATTATCATGTATCAAGCAAACTAGTTGCTTCATCTGTTAGCACTTCTGTTGATGGTAATGTTGTTGTAGATACGACTGATATAGCCGTTACAGGAGATTGGAATAACTATTTACCAACTAAGTCTGATAGTTTTTATATGTCAGCTGGCAAGCATACCCTTGATGTCATATTTAAAGAAGATAATTGCAGGTTTGATGCTATGGATATTCTAATGCAGTAGGGTAAAAAATGCTCAAAATAAAAAGGGATTGTCATAAACACGACATTCCCTTTATTTTTTAAATAAATTTAAGTTAATTATACTGCTCTGTCAACCTTACCTGAACGAAGACATTTTGAGCATATAGTTATTTTTTGAGTGCGCCCATCAATGATCGCTTTTATACTACGAATATTTGGTTTCCATATTTTATTAGATCTTCTATGAGAATGGCTCACTTGATTACCGAAATGAACACCTTTGTCACATATTGTACACTTTGCCATACTTACACCTCCTTAATATCGATTTGAAGCTAAAAGGTGCATGGGTATGCACAGATATCTTCACAACAAATCAATTTTAACAAATATTTATATAGAATGCAAGATAAAGTTTTGTTTATTTAACGATTATTGAAAAAGAGTTTTGTCAATACTGTTAAAAAATGTTATAATACTATGAGCGACTTTTAAGACATATACATGAATACATAAGAATTTATGTATTATAAAGGAGGATATTCTATGGATGGCAGAATCAGTAATGATTTAGGTGAAATCCGTATAGACCAAGAGGTAGTAGCAAGGGCTGCAGGACTTACAGCTTTAGAATGTTATGGCATTGTTGGAATGACTTCAACGACCGTTACAGATGGTATAGTTAATATATTAAAAAAAGAAAATCTTACAAAAGGTGTTATAATTGATTTTGTTGAAAACAAAATAAACATAACATTTCATATTGTCGTCGAATATGGTGTTAATATAGCCGCCGTAACTGACACATTAATAAGTACGGTTCAATATAAAATCGAAAAATTTACAGGTATTAAAATTGGAGAGATTGTAATATATGTAGAAGGTGTCCGAGTTGACGAAATAAACTAACACTAACTATTAAGGAGGCACTAGCGTGGCCATAACAAGTATTAATTCTGTTGTATTTAAGAATATGTTTATTACAGGGGCAAGGTATTTAGAAAGCAAGAAAAGATACTGTAATGAATTAAATGTTTTTCCAGTACCTGATGGTGATACTGGTACCAACATGACATTAACTGTCCTCGCGGCAGTGAAAGAAGTAGAAAATGTAGATCCCAATAGTATGAAAGAAATCGCAAAAGCGATATCCTCAGGATCACTTAGAGGTGCTAGAGGTAATTCTGGTGTTATATTATCACAATTATTTAGAGGATATACAAAGGAAATTAGTGAATATGAAGAAATTGACGCCATAGTACTTGCTAATGCATTGACTAGAGGCGTTGAGACGGCATATAAGGCTGTTATGAAACCAAAAGAAGGTACGATTCTCACTGTAGCAAAAGAAGCTGCACTTAAAGCTGTAGAGCTTTCAGCTGAACACGACGATTTATTGTATATTATGGAGCAAGTAATCATTCATGCTGAAGATACATTACAAAGAACACCTGACATGCTACCTGTTTTAAAAGAAGCAGGGGTTGTTGATGCAGGTGGTCAAGGCCTAATGTATGTGTTTAGAGGTGCTTATATGGTCTTAGAACAAGGCGGTGACGTTGATATCACTTTTGAAATTGATGCAAGAGCTGATGAAGTCGTTGAAATGAATGTACAGCATATCGATCATAATATTCAATTTGGATACTGTACAGAATTCATTATAAACGTACCTGGTGATATCGAAAGCGAACGGGAGTCATTGGGTATTAGAATGTATCTAGAGACAATTGGCGATTCAATTGTTGCTGTAGCTGATGAAGATGTCATCAAGATTCATGTGCATACAAACGAACCGGGACTGGCCTTACAAAAAGCATTATCCGTGGGTTCCCTCAGCAATATCAAGATTGATAATATGAGAGAACAACACGAAACCAAAGTAGTCACAACAGAGATGTTGGGACATGCCGTTGTTGACGCTAAAGATTATAAGGACTTTGGCTTTGTAACCATATGTTCCGGTGATGGTATTAGTGAGATATTTAGAAGTCTTGGTGCTGATTATGTGGTTCAAGGTGGTCAAACCATGAACCCAAGTACAGATGATATCATATCTGCAATAAGCAAAGTGTATGCTAAAGAGGTATT
>JAQICP010000437.1 GCA_027858555.1 Vallitaleaceae bacterium | reverse complement strand
GTTCTCCATGTCGAGACATTAAAGAATAAACTACCGGTACAATTATCATAGTTACTATGGTTGAGAATATCAGTCCACCAATAACAGCAATACCCATAGGTCGCCATACTTCTGACCCTTCACTTGTACTTAATGCCATTGGCAACATACCTAAAATGGTAGTTGTAGCCGTCATTAAAACCGGACGAAGACGAGATTTACCTGCTTGTGCCAAGGCTTCATTCACTTCTAATCCCCTATCACGCAACAGATTAGTATAATCAACTAACACAATACCATTTTTCACCACAATACCAATTAACAGTATGGCTCCTAAACCAGAAATCATATTTAATTCGCTTCCTGTAATAAATAACGCAATAGCTACACCAGAGAAGCCAAAGAAGGCAGATAGTGTAATTACAAACGGCTTAGAGAAAGACTCGAACTGTGATGCCATTACAATATATACTAAAGCCAAGGCCAATAATAAAAGTAATCCTAAATCAGCAAACGATTCTTGCATACTTTCAAAGGCACCTCCCACATTGATCAGTACTCCTTGAGGAACATCAATTGTCTCCAGTTTTTTATTGATATCAGCAGCCAACGTTCCTATAGAAACACCATCTGGTTTTACTACTACCGTAACTGTTCTTTCCTTACGTTTATGAGTAATACTAGGTGGAGACCATAACTCTTTAATAACACCTAACTCTTTCAATTTCACCTTTTCTCCCCTAGGAGTCGTAAAGGTAATATCTTCGATATCAGAGATTGAATTTCTGCTCTCTTCATTGTAGCGCACAATTACTTTAAACTCATCTCCATCATCGTGCATCAAACTTGCTATCTGTCCAGAAACTCTATTGCGAACTGCATTCGACACCATGGCACTATTAAGTCCAAGTTTCGCTAGTTTTTCTCTGTCAAACTCAATTTGAAGTTGTGCTTTATCATTTTTACGACTGACAGTAATATCTGTAGCTCCTTTAATAGTACTTAAACTATCTTTTATTTGTTGAGCCAAGCCATTGGTAATATCAAAGTCATAACCGAATATTTCAACATCTACTTGGTTGGGTTGCTGACCCGACATCATACCTCCATTTGGAGTAACGGTATAATCAATTACCTCTGGATAAGTACCAATCTGCTCTCTAATAATTGAAGCAAGTTCCCATACATCTTTATCTCGATCCTTTTTATCCTTCAGACGGATATTTAGGTTAATCATATTCGTTCCTGTAGTACTAAACAGCGCAATAAAACTTCCTTCATCACTAGCTCCTGCCGAAGATGACACCAACTCTATTTCAGGCACATTTTCTTTGATAAACTTCTCAATTTTTCTAGAAGTAAGAACCGTCTCTTCTACTCTTGTTCCTCTTTGAACTTCGATTACAGAGGCTATCATGCCTTGATCCGATTCAGGTAAATTTCCTTTCTCAATTACGCTAAAAAGACTCATGGAGGAAATAAAAATTAAAATTGCAGATATTACTACTGTCCATCTATTTCTTAATCCCCATCGAACAGTTCTCTCATAAAAGCCATCGAGTTTATCTAATTTGGGTACGATAACTCTTTTATGCCATGATGGTTTTTCATCTTTATTTTTCAACTTCAAAAGTAAAGATGATAAGGTTGGCGTTAAGGTAATCGCAGCAATGGTAGACATTGTCACAGTAATGGACACAATATAACCTAGCTCTTTAAACATCATACCCGTTTCACCACCCACTAAAGTTAATGGAAGGAATACAGCTAAAATTACCATCGTTGTTACAATTACCGACAACCACACCTCATTGGTAGCATAAACTGCTGCTTCACGCGGACTACTTCCTCTTTCAATATGCTTACTAATATTCTCCAATACTACAATGGCATCATCCACGACCATACCAATGGCTATGGTCAAGGAGGATAATGAAATTACATTTAAGGAGCTTCCCGAAACATATAAATATATAAACGATACAATAAGAGAAATTGGAATGGTAAGTACAATAATAAAGGTAGCACGCCATCTTCCTAAGAAAAATAGGATTACTAGTACTACGAATATTAATGCATACATTAATGCATCAGACAAACCTGTGATAGAGCTCTTAATAAAGTTGGAGAAATCAAATATCTCATTTATTTGCACATCAGCAGGTAGTGTTTGCTTAACAATCTCCATCTGTTTCTTCACCTCATTAGCTACCTCAACAGTATTTGTCCCTGACTGTTTTGTAACGAAGAATCGAATGGCATCACGACCATTTACCTTCTCCTCCATAGTTAAATCTTTCAATGTATCATTAACTACAGCTATATCTTTCAAGAAAATTGACTTGCCATTAAAATTACCTACAACTAGGTTCTCAATATCACTACTACTCTTGAATTCTCCTTCAATACGCATTTGGTAATCTTCTTTACCCATACGCACATTACCGGCAGGTACATTTAAGTTCTCCATTCGGATAGCATTACTTACTTGCTCTATAGTTAAATTATAAGCATATAGTTTTTGAGGATCAGACTCTACATACACCACTCTTTCC
>JAQICP010000369.1 GCA_027858555.1 Vallitaleaceae bacterium | reverse complement strand
TACGCACCTTTCAGGCCATCCTCACGTCAGAACGTCCACAGGACCTTCCTTTGGCTCGGGTTCGACTCCCCTCTCTCTATATCTAGACAGAAAGAAAGACCACACACTTTCGTATGAGGTCTTTCTTTCTGTCTAGTGGAGGTGAGGGGAGTCGAACCCCTGTCCGAAAACCCTTCCCGCAGAGCGTCTCCCATTACAGTTGTTTATTTAACATTCCCTCTGCTATACGCCAAACAACAGGCTTATAGTTTCAGTAGCTTCATAGGGTTCTTTTTACACTGCAAAGCTTAGGCGTAAAAGTGCCTCGTCTTTAATGATACTCAATTCTCTAGCAACGAGATTCAAGAGGTGAGCACGCAGCCCTTAGGCTGCGAATGCGAAGTTATTATCTTCTGCGTTTAATTTAAGGTACCAGGTTGGTGACGCAGCCCCAGAATTCTGCGAATGGCTTCTCTACCTTCAGATGTCCCCGTCGAAACCAGTACACCCCCAGATAAGTAAAGTCGTATGAACGACTTTACTTATGAAATTATGTAATGCATTTTATATATAAGAATTCAATCTTTCGGCATGATTGAGTTTCTACATCTAACCTTTTGACCAGAACCCATATTTTATAGATTCTTCACTTTGAAATCCCTGTCCGCTGATCTCTTTTGGTCTTTAGAAGCAATAGCACGCCTCTTATCGTAGTTCTTTTTACCTTTAGCAAGGCCAATCTCAACCTTCATGCGACGACCTGTTAAATACACTTTAGTCGGCACTATGGTGTAGCCTTTTTCGTTTATTTTACCCTGAATCTTATTGATTTCAATACGGTTCAGCAGTAATTTTTTGATACGTAAAGGGTCTTTGTTATATATGTTGCCTTTTTCGTAAGGATTGATATGCATACCATATATGAACACTTCACCATTTTGAATCCTAACGTAGCTCTCTTTAATGGAGCATTGTCCCATACGCATAGATTTCACTTCGGTTCCGGATAGTACTATGCCAGCTTCATAGGTCTGTTCAATAAAAAAATCATGATAAGCCTTCTTATTTTGTGAAACAAGTTTATAATTGTCTGCCACAGTAATCACCACCTTTAACACGTCGCAAAGTTCATTATATCACAAATCATAGTGAATACAAGTTATATATCAGTTATATACATATCAGTTTGATTACAGAAGATAATAACCAAAATAAAGCAGTACACTTATATATTAAACACTTAAAGCGTCCAACCCAATGATTATTATAAGAGGGTGCTAATCCCTATAGTGTCAAGGGCTTTAACAGATCTAGAACCCAACTTACTTGTGATTCAGTAACAGGCATCGGTATAAGAACAAAGCGTACCTCCAGTACGCGTTTTATCCCACTGTATTTCTTTCCATACAGGATAAATTGTTCTCATGGAAAGTTCCTATAAAGAACTTCTATTGCGCAAAAAAGCCCTCATGCCTAAGCATGAGGGCTTACACTTACTTATAATAAATCAGGCGCGAATGTGCTATTCAAGCCACCAATCTTGATAATCTCAATTGATGTATTACCCGCCTTATCGGTAGCTAGTATGGCAAAGTTACCATTACCTCTATATAATCCCAATGATGGTGTTTCTACCGCACCCGTACTCATACTTACTTCGATATCACCGATTAGTCTTCTTAGATTAGTTATATCCATACTTGCAAATCCGTACCCTACAGCTATACCTGTGAAATCATCAATAGTAGCATCACTAATTTTAATCTCTACCAGACGATAATCAACTATATCAGAAAAACTATCTGTAATTATAATATCAACTGCCAGATTTTCATTTGTTCGACCATTTTCTGATGATACAATAACTGGCGCAATATCATCATAGAAAACTGTCAACTCTTTAGCTGTTGTATCTGAAACCTTATTACTAGAAGCACCGACTTTTTTAGTCGTGGTTTGTTTTACCGTTAAATCGAATTCATAACCACCAAGTGTTCCGCCTCCAGTTAATCCTGATGGCAAGCCAGTAATAATGAATTCTGCTGTGTAATCACCTTTAAGTAAATTGGTTGGAGCACCAGTAACAGTATTCTTAAACTCTAATTCACCATCTTCAGATAATGTAAATCCTTTTATCACATTACCATCTTTATCTTTTACAATTAGACTACCTGTATTATATGAAGGATTGCCCTCACCAGAAAATGTATCTACGATTGGTAATTTCATATATGTCATATTTACCAAAGGTGAAAAGGTCATCTTCACAGGTGTAGCTTTTGATATGGAATTCGTTAAAACAGTACTTTCACCATTTGTAGTTAATGCAATGTTAGCTACTTCAAGAGCTTCAAATTCCATCCCAAATACTAATTCAGAATTCTGATAATTGAGTTCTTGTGCTGCTATTACAATGTTGCCATCCACATCTAGTGTGTAAGGCGTCCCGTCTGTTAATTTCATAGTATTAGAAGAACTATGAGAAACGTGAGAACCATGAGAATTATTAGAACTTGAATAACTATCAGGAATCTTATATCCAGAAGGAATCTCAATGGTAATATCATAGGTGCCTGTTTTTAGATGATCAATCGTATACTTGCCATCATTAATCACTGTACTGTCTGATAAGGTTGATTCAATATTAACCGTATCTGCTTTACCATCATCAAATATTATATTAACAAAATCAATTGGGTCACCAGCTAAACTTTCCATATTAAATATGATTGTTCCATTAGCAACCTTAATCTCATCTTCAATAAGATTTTCTGGTGCTTGTGGGAATGCTGTCGTAATATAAGGATTATATAAATCAAATGAGATTGTATGTTCAAAATCAAACTCACCTACTTCTAAGCACTCCATTGCCAATTCTAATTCTTTGTTCCATTTTAATAATGTAGGATCACTATTCTTTGATGTCTCATCAATAGTATACTCAAGTGTATTATTGGTTAAAATCCAATCTGGGCTCTGTAACTCAAGTACCTCACTAAAAGATTTTTGCTGATATTGAGGTACATTACTAGCATACACTAATTCCTTAGTATAATTCTTCACATCAACCTGAACAAAGTCAAACATGATGCTATTCCCATCACCACTATCTACATACTCGTTAGAGAAGAATAAATCATGATTGATAAGTGCTATGTCACCTACTAAATATTCTTTAGATTCAGAATTGATATGTATAATAAATAAGTCAACTCCAGGAATAATGTCATGACTTGGTACATCAATCTGAGCTTCTGGAATCGCTACAACTTGACCCTCATTATTAAGATCAGTATATCGAAGTCCAACACCCGCTGCATTAATATCATTAACAATGACATTATCTTTTCCTGAAGGATAGATATTATCTTTAGCTTTCACTCTATAGGTATATTCATGTTTACCATTGGTCAAATTACCAACGTCCCAAGTGATCGTAGTCTGACCCGTTGTAGGATTAACCACAAGCGTAGCACCACTAGGTTCAATTGACTCAGGTATAACATCAAATTCAGAATTAATCACATCTGTTACTGTTGTTCCAGTACCTATATAATCCAAATTATTAACTACTGTTTGGAATAAATCATCTACATAATCGATGTCATTAGTAGTAAAGAAGCCTGCATTTTGGGCTTTTTTCAAAGTACTAATCGCCAATTCTTGCACTGCTGGCATATCATTGTATGCGCCAAAATACCCTACAGTCATAACATCTGCTACGTTTTCGTAAGCATATTGACCCTCAGTATAAGCATAAACTGTACTTTGATTTTCTGAGGTTGGATAGTTCCCTGTAAAGCCATTGCCATTGCCCTTTTTATAAGCATTAGCAACACCATCAGAAAAAAGGACTATAACATTACTGCCAGCATTCTTCTTTTCATACTTTTCTACAGTTTTTACAGCATATTCGAATGCTTCTCCGATATTAGTGCCGCCTTGATTCGAGTTCCAATGCCTCCAATAATAGTTACCATACCAATAATTGTAATTATACGCATAAATATAGTCTATTTCATCCAAAGCATCTTTGGCATCATTATAATATTTATAATTATCATGAGCATTGGCATTCGATCCAAAAGACACGATAGCTAATTCTGAATTAGGGCTCTTATCAAAATAAGATATGACGAATTGCTTAGCTGCTACTTTTACAGAGTCAACAACTAAGTTACCATTGCTATCTTTAAACAACATACTCCCAGATCTATCTAGTACCAATACAACAGATGGCGTATTGGTTGATTGACCGCTAACATCTACTGTGTACTTCACTTCAAATTCTCTTGTGTTATCAATTTGCTTAATTGCACTTGTAATAGTAACATCTGTAGTTGTCACTGCTCCCATAACTGTTAAATTCAGTATAAGAGTCATCGTCAAAAATAACCCAACCAATTGTTTTAATCTTTTCATGCCAACACCTCCGTATAATATAGTAAATAGGTAGATATAAATCATCCAATATATCACTACTTATATAGTACCATAGAACTAGTAAATAGTCAATGTCAACTAATATTCTTTACACTTCCGCCGTATAGAGTCTTTTATAACAGTAAAGCTATTTAAGTGTCTTTAAATCAACCAATAGCTTATCTATATTCAGAAGCTCCGGGTACTAAGTACTAGTCTCTACATAAGAATGCGATAATAAACTAACAAGATATACACGAACCATGTCCCTATATATTGGGTTTTAACCAAAAAAAGGGTCATAGCTTAGCTACAACCCTAATGTATCATATTGCTTTGATAATGCTTTCGTTTAGTATGCTATAGTAATTGTTCAATATAGTTAATATCAATTAGATTATCAACATCTATAATGCCAATAGGCACATTACCTGCCTTATCAATGGCTAGTACTGCAAAATAACCATTGCCTTTATATAAACCAATATTAGGATTTTCAATATCTTCTTCATGAATTGTAATTTCAAAGTCTCCTAGTACGTGATATAGATTCGAGTCATTCAAATCAGCAAACCCGCCACCTACTAACACACTATTAAAATCACTGATACTGGCATGCCCTGCATCCACTCTTACCAATCGATAGTCAACTAATTCAGTAAACTCACTATTAATATCAATGTCAACAATAACATTATCACTTGATACTACAGTTGCAGATGGCACTAATGTAATGACTGGTCCGATTTCATCATAATGAATGGTTAATTCTCTTGCAGATGTATCATTATATCGGAAAGTACTTACACCTACACCTTTGGTATATGTTTCCACTACAGTCAAGTCAAATTCAAAACCTGGTGCTGATTGACCTGATAAATTAGCTGGCAAATTAGTTATAGTAAACTCTGCCGTATAATTCGCCATTGGCAGATAACTTGGAGCACCTGCCCGATTCTTATCGAATGTCAAGGTATTACCTACAAAGGTAAATCCACCCACTGCATTACCAGCTGCATTTTTTACAACTAAACTACTTGGGTCTATGGTTATATCGCCCGCTAAAGTAAACGTATCAATAATAGGTAGTTTCATCTCATCCATATTACTCATCGGTCTGAATGTCATGACAACATCTGTATCGTCTGTTGTATTATTGGCATATAGTAAGTCTTCATCAGCAGCAGTCCTGATACTGATACCGCCTACATCTAAGGTTTCAAAATGCAGGGTGTAGGATAATAATGGATTATTATAATTCAAATTCCTATTAGTAAACAGAATATCACCATCTGCGTTTAGATTATAAGTATACCCGTCAGCAATTTTATAACCTGATGGCACTTCTAAAATGATGTCATAAATATTTGTTGGAATATGATCAATTGTATAATTACCGTCTACTATCGCTGCTCTTTCATAATCTTCTGATTCCAATATAATCTCATCAGATCCAGCTTCAAGTAATACGACATTCGCATTTGTTATCGGATTGCCAAATTCGTCATCTAAGTTAAACATAATTGTGCCATTAGCAACTTTGATTTCATCTTCAACTAAGTTGTTTAATGCGATTTCAAATGGTACATTACTGTACTCGTTATAAAGATCATAATTAATGCTATGCAAGAAATCATAGTCTCCTTCTTCTAAACAGACAAGCTCTAATATTAAAGTCTTGTTCCATAAAAGAGTCTAAGGGTTATCACTTGTTGCAGATTCATTAATATTGCGAGTGACTTTATTATCAGTTATTAACCAC
>JAQICP010000187.1 GCA_027858555.1 Vallitaleaceae bacterium | reverse complement strand
AAGCACTTTCCGCTTCACTTGGATTTCCCATGACAGAGTGGATATTACCTTTATTGATATAACCATATACATTAGCAGAATCATAGGCTATGGCTAAATCTGCATAGGTTAACGCCAAGTCATAATCACCAAGAACATAATCCGCCCAGCTGATATTACTGTATAGCATGGATGTAATGCGATCATCCTCTTCATCCAATTCAAGTCCAGTTTCAAAACGACTAATTGCCTCTTCATATTGGTCCAGTTGCATATAAGCATACCCATACCAATTATACAAAGAAGCTGTCCCACTCGATGCATCTAGATAGCCATCCAGATATTGAATAATTGCCTCATATTCATCTGCTTCAAACAGTTCATTAATGGTCACTTCCGGTGGCTCCAGTTTTAGTGCTTCTGTCATATAAACATAGGTAACGACCGAGACGGAAAACAGTACAATCGTAAGGATTGTCACCCAAGGACCCGCACCTTTTCTAAACTGTTCAACCTGGTAATTCCGATCCCATTTCACTTCTTTGGTTCCTGCATATGTTCTAAAGCTACGGGTGAGTGCTATAATACTTAAAATTGGGATGCAAAAAAACCTGCCCATGGCGAAGGAACTGAGTGTACGAACAAAAGACTGCCCCATCAACAGATGGTTTTCTTCTGCATCTAAAATCCTGATACCCATTAGAGACTTGCCAATGGTGGTACCTGTATATGATATCATAAGGATTTCGTACAACATGCTGGTAATTAGTAAAATCAAAAAATAATTGATAGGCGATACAAATACCGCAATAATTGCTTCATCCTCACCACGTTCTAGCCATACCCATAAAAGCATCGATATTATAACTGCTACCAGATAATAATCAAATAACTTAGCTATGAATCGCCCAAAACTCCCGGGTTTATCCTCCGTCATAATTCACCTCGTTGTTTAATCACCTACCATGGTTGCTGCAATATCTGGCACAAATGTCTGCTCATTCATTGGAGGACGTACATAATTATCATTTTCTTGAGTCGGTGGCAATGTAATCTTATCATAATCAATTTCTTGATAGTCAATCATGGATAACAAATGGGACATACAATTGATACGTGCATGTTTCTTGATGTCTGCATTAACCACGAACCATGGCGATTGTTTGATATCTGTATAAGAAAACATAGCATCCTTTGCTTTCGAAAAATCCACCCAATGCGTTCTGGCTTCTATATCCATAGGACTTATTTTCCAGCGCTTGGTAGGATCTTCGATTCTATCTGAAAATCTTTTTTCCTGCTCTTCGTCCCCAACAGAGAACCAATATTTTATTAAAATAATGCCTGATCTTATTAGCATCTTTTCGAATGCTGGACAGCTTCTTAAAAAGTCTTCATATTCAAACTCTGTACAAAATCCCATGACTTTTTCAACACCAGCTCTGTTATACCAGCTTCTATCAAATAAAACTATTTCACCTGCAGCTGGAAGATGTGAAACATAGCGTTGGAAGTACCACTGAGATTTCTCTTTTTCAGTTGGGACACCGAGTGCTACAACTCTACAAACCCTAGGATTTAGTTTCTCAGTGATTCGTTTAATAACGCCGCCTTTTCCAGCAGCATCTCTACCTTCAAAAATAACCACTACTCTGAGGCCTGACTCTTTAACCCATTCTTGAAGCTTAACCATCTCACCTTGGAGCTCAACTAATTTTTTTTCATATACTTTCTTTTTAATTTTATTTTTGTTTTTACCCATACATGCCTCTTTTCTTGTTCGTCACCGGTATCAACTATTAGAATATCCACATTACTTCAGCATAATCGCTAACCTTTGGATTTAAGGATTGGATTCACCCACTGGTCCTACCCTATGATCTACATATGCTCTATTCTGGAATCTACTTACAATAATTGCTCATATATCTAGATTCTATTAATCTATTTTATCATATAATCCATCCAATAACCCAGAGAAATCAATAATATCAATCAATCATCAATTAAACTTTAACCAAATTCTAATGCCCTCAAATCTTCTCTTTGCTATAATTGATTTAAATCATTATATATGAAGGAGGATTTATGAAAAATTTCAATATTAATCGACGGGCTGTCATCGGAATATTTATTATTATTCTAGGTGCAATTCTATTTTTAGATGCATTTGAGGTCATGGGTGACCTATCTGCAGGTGAAATATTTAGAAATGGATGGCCAGTCATCTTAATTGTTATTGGTTTACTAAGTTTGGTTGATTCTAGTACAAGTAAAGTATTTGCATTTATTTTGATTGGTCTAGGTGTTTTCTACCAATTAAAAGTATTAGGTATATTCTTTGAACACATTAGCCTTTGGCAGTTTATTTGGCCAGCATTAATTATTATCGCTGGTGTGTGGCTTATATTCCCAAAAAGACCTCATACCATTAGCAGTGATACCATTAACAACACGGTCATCTTTTCAGGTGGCGATGTCCAAATTATATCTCAAGACTTTAAAGGCGGCGAGCTAAATGCCATATTCGGTGGTCTTGACGTAGACCTAAGACAAGCTGGCATCAGTAGTACTGACCCCGTTATAATTGATGTTTTTGTAGCTTTTGGTGGCGTGGATATCAAAGTGCCTGATGACTGGGTAGTCGAAATCAAAGGTCTGCCTTTATTTGGAGGCTGGGATAATAAGCACAAAGCTTCTAAGATGGGTTTTAATAGCGCGGATGATGCACCTAAGAGACTTATTCTGAAATCATTAGTGATGTTTGGCGGATTAGATGTGAAGTAACCGTTCCATCTAAATATATAGCCAGTAGAACAAAATATTACAACACAATAATAAAGTGCACCCCATCGGTTAGCTACATGATATGTACCCAGTTTTCTGGACACATCATTATCTAATTAAATAGTTAGGCACTAATGCTGGATGTTTTCCTGTAGATTACAGGAGGCATCCAGTTTGTTTTTGATTGGATCCTTTTATTATTATAATAATCTATATATTCATTAATTGCATCAGCAAATTTTTCAAAAGAT
>JAQICP010000280.1 GCA_027858555.1 Vallitaleaceae bacterium | reverse complement strand
ATTACACCTCCGGGTTCCTATAACACATTACTTGGTTACCCTTCTATTTTATCGGAATAGGTGTCAATATGCAAGCATCTTAATATAATATCGAACTATTTACTACGGCTATCATAACAAGTCATATTTCAGGCTAAAAACGCACCATGCTACAATTTATATGTCAGGTATGAGTTGCCTTCCATATCCTTAACCGTAAACAAATCTTCTTCCAAGATGCCATAGCTATGTGGGGTTCCTTCTTTAGGCAAACTGATAGAACCTGGACCCAGCACATAGATACCATCAACTATTTCCGCTGATGGTATATGGGTATGGCCATGAATGACAGCGTCCCCCTTCGTTAACTTTGGCATATTAGACCCATTATAGTGATGGCCGTGCGTCAAAAACAAACGCCGATTGTCGCTTAAAATAATGGTGTAATCTGCTAAAATCGGGAATTCCAACACCATCTGATCTACCTCTGTGTCACAATTTCCCCTCACACTAATAATACTTTCTTTCATACCATTCAATCCTTCTATCACAAATTCAGGGTCATACCCTTCAGGCAGAGGATTCCTTGGACCATGATAAAGCAGGTCGCCAAGTAGACATACAAAATCGGGTTTTTCCATAGATATACAATCCATTACTCTCTTAAAATGATACCCAGATCCATGTATATCTGATATAAACATTAACTTCATGTGTAACCTCCTTAACTAAATTATTTATTACATATGTATATGATGGGCAATAAATACTAACCCTTACTGTGCAAACAAAAAGAACTGCAACTAGGCAGTTCTTAAGTCTTACATAATGACCATCTATTCATGTAGCTTATGCAACATTGCTGCGCCAATAACGCCAGCATCATTACCAAGTTCAGCTACTTTGATTTTAGTTTTAAATGCTTCTTTACCACCATATATCTCATGTTCCATAGCCACTAATAATGGTTGGATCAAGTTCTCTTTTTGCGCAGAGACACCACCACCTAAAACAATGACTTCCGGTTGAAAGATATTAACCACATTAACCAAACCAATGGCAAGGTATTTGATATAGCTATCAACAACCCCCCCAGCAACCGCGTCACCAGCTTGTGCAGCATCAAACGGTATTTTAGCATTCATATTATCCATGTCGCCTTGTATAATCTGATTCATCATGGAATCTGGATTTGCGAGGGCTGATTTTTTAGCCTCTCTAATTAAGGCAGTTGCTGAAGAATAAGTCTCCCAACAGCCATGTCTACCACAAGTACATAATTCACCATCAACCGAAATGACAATATGACCAAGTTCTGCACCAGCGAAGAATGACCCTTCAATGACATTACCACCGATAATGACACCACCCCCGACACCCGTTCCAAGGGTTATTGCAACTAAGTCAGAATATATGGCCCCTGCTCCTGATATGTATTCACCGTAAGCTGCAACATTGGCATCGTTACCGATATAAACAGGCACATTCAGATATTTTTGAAATTCAGCTGCCATAGGTACATCTTTAAAATTCAAGTTGTTGTTATATACTAGGATACCATTTTTAGAATCCGCTATGCCAGGACTACCGATACCAACTGATTCAATATCAGCTGATGTTAATCCCTCAACCTCAATTAGACTGACGCAGAGCATACCCATATCCTTAATGATTAAATCATATGACCGACTACTTAAAGTTGGTACGGAACCTTTTTTTACTATATTACCTTTTTCATCTACGATGGCCACTGCAATATTCGTGCCCCCGAGATCAACGCCTATTGTGAACATATTGTCCTCCTAAAGAATATTATAGCTTTTCTTTTTCTTCTCTTTCTTTGGTTCTTTTTTGAAGATTATCCATAACCCTGTTGTTTAATTCGATTGCTGCATTATAACCCATTAATTTTTGACGATGATTTATAGCTGCTGACTCTACTATGATAGCCAAATTGCGTCCTGGTCTAATAGGAATGGAGTGGCAAACCACTTTATTGCCAAGTATTTCCGTATATTCCTCCGTCATGCCTAAACGATCATATTCTTTTTGTGAATCCCATACTTCTAATTTAATAACCAAGTCAATTGTTTCTTTTTCTTTCACTGACTCAACACCAAACAAGGTCTTGCAATCTACAATACCAATACCTCTAAGCTCTATGAAATACCTGATAATATCTGGCGATGTACCAAGCAATGTATCATCAGATACTTTTTTGATTTCGACCACGTCATCTGCTACAAGTCTATGGCCTCTTTTAATGAGTTCAAGGGCAGCTTCTGATTTACCGATACCACTTTCACCCATAATTAAGATACCTTCACCGTAGACATCAACTAAAACACCATGGATTGATATTCTAGGTGCGAGTTCTACCTTTAGATATCTAATGATTTCAGACATGAAGTACGACGTTGTTTTGCTGGTTTGTAGAATAGGCACTTTGTATTTTGTTGCCATAGTAATCATCAGCTCATCTGGTTCTAATTCCCTTGAGAGAATAAGGCATGGAATATGATATGAAAATAACCGATTATATATCTCATTTTTACGATCATCATCTAGGGTTTCTAAATATGTATGTTCAACCTTACCAATGATTTGAACACGCTCTGCATCAAAGTAATTGAAAAATCCGGCTAACTGGATCGCTGGTCTATTTATATCACTCTGAGTTACTTCTATATCACTGACATCCACTTCAGATGTTAGATTTAGGAGTTTTAATTTATCTATAATACTTGCTAATTCAACTGTGTACATACGATACCTCCTTATTAGGTCAATTATATTCTATCATACGAAATTGCCTGTGAATAGACAAGAACCTATTCTTTATGAAAATAGTTGTATATTTTGATAGCAATATTTTTCGGCACCACTTCTTCTAGCACTTCTGTTGTTGCACTTTTTATCAGATCAATAGATTTGAAATGCATCATCAGTGCTTTGCGTCTTGCTGGTCCTATACCCTCAATATCATCTAGAACTGATTTTATTTGGGCGTTACCTCTTAATTTTTTATGATACTCAATGGCAAACCTATGGGCTTCATCTTGCACTCTGGTTATTAGCCTGAAACCTTCTGAATGCTTGCTTATAGGCAACTCTACATTATTATGGTATAAACCCCTGGTATTATGCTTATCATCTTTAACCATGCCGCACACTGGTATCTCAAGACCGATATCCTTTAACACCTTTAGGGCAATGTTCACTTGCCCCTTACCACCATCCATTAGTATAAGATCAGGCAATTTAGTGAATTTACCCACACTAGGATCTAGACCTTTTATCAAGATTTCTTTCTGCTCTTCAAGGGCATGGGTAAACCGTCTAGTTAAAACTTCTTCAAGACTGGCATAATCATTAGGACCTTCAACTGTTCTTATCCTGAACTTACGATATTCACTTCTTTTGGGCACCGCTTCTGCAATCACAATCATCGAACCTACCGATTGAACACCTGAAGTATTAGAGATATCATAGGCTTCCACCCGAGATATATAATCATCAACACCAAGCAGATCCACTATCTCTTTAAGTGCGTCTTTAGTTTTGCTTTCTTTCTCCTTTATTTGTTTCCCGAATTGCTCTAAAGTCAGAGAAGCATTTTTAGCAGCAAGTTCGATTAATTTATTCTTCTCACCTTTTTGAGGCACTTTGATATATACCTTCTGGCCACGTTTATTGCTCAGCCACTGGCCGATGATATGGGCTTCACTCATTTCATCTTGTAGGATTAATTCTTTAGGTATATAAGGTGTGCCTGAGTAAAATTGCTTCACAAAGGCTGTCATCACATCCCCGCGAGAATCATCTTCCACATTAGATAATCGGTACTGTTCTCGCCCCATCATCTTCCCGTTCCTAACAAAAAAAACTTGAACCAAGGCCTCATCATCTCTTCTGGCAAAGGCAATGATGTCTTGTTCTTCCATATTGGCATGTATTACTTTTTGTTTCTGAGCTATCACTTTCACACTTGAAAGATGATCCCTATATTCTGCGGCCTTCTCAAAATCCAAGCGCTCAGATGCTTCATTCATCTTCTCTTCTAAAAGGACAATTACTTCTTCATTCTTACCACTAAGAAAAGCCAGTACTTGATTTACTTTTTCGTGATAATCTTCAGTTGTAATATACCCTTGGCAAGGACCATCACATTGTTTGATATGATAATAGAGACAAGGGCGTTCTTTCCCTTCATCTCTTGGTAGTACCCGACTACAGGAACGGAGCCCCCATACCTTACGTATCATTTCAATACTATTTTTAGCAGCAAAAGCATCCGTATATGGACCAAAATATTTGGAACCATCTTTATTCATCTTACGGGTGTAGATCACCCTAGGGAACTGTTCATACACCGTCACTTTAATATAAGGATACATCTTGTCATCCTTTAACATGGTGTTATACTTTGGTCGATGCTCTTTTATGAGATTGCATTCTAAAATAAGGGCTTCAAGTTCAGAGTCCGTAACAATATATTCAAACGACTTTATATGCTTAACTAATTGGCTAATTTTTATGCTATGATTTGTAGAAGCGCGAAAGTATTGACTAACCCGCTGCTTTAATCGAATGGCTTTACCCACATAGATGATGTGCTCACTGGCATCTTTCATAAGATAGACACCAGGCTTTAGAGGTAACTTCTTTAATTCTTCATGAATATCAAACACCTAATCACCGGCCTAATCTTTTCATTTTCAGGATTTTGGAATCAAGTAATTATACAATAAGGGGTTTTAAAAAACAACTCTGATTTTATATTTACAAACTACACTTAATATTATAGAATAGTAACAAGGTAATAATACTATTAATTCCGTGTTTTTGTTGTTTTTTCTAGCAAAGGAGGTGCCAATGTTATATAAATCCGATGGGTCCATTTCAAAGAGTTATGTCAAAAGAAGTGTCTATCTTCTATACTATACCACTGGTATACCTACGCGCTTTATCAACAAACACGAGACATTAGAATATCAACTCGGTTTTTCAGAAATTGCTTCGCCACTCAGTGATTATACGCATTTCAATATAGAAACCATATACACCG
The DNA here is from genome assembly GCA_027858555.1 of Vallitaleaceae bacterium. Classification (GTDB taxonomy): domain Bacteria; phylum Bacillota; class Clostridia; order Lachnospirales; family Vallitaleaceae; genus JAQICP01. The sequence continues at coordinate 2,559 of JAQICP010000280.1, read as the reverse complement.
AAGTATTGACTGCCAGTCTTGTTAATAATGCCTACACACATATCAATCAATTAGATGAACGCTACTTTATCTATGTTTTTAAAAACAACAAAAAAATTCAAGGTATGATTGCAATGGGTCCAGTTCGAATTGCTAATGATACTTCTGAAAATCAATTGGCTTTTATGACAAAACAAGACCTATCCATCAATGAGTACACTGCTTACAACAAGTATAAAGAGCAATTATCGATTGTATCCCCTATTCAGATTCAATACTATAATCATCTACTACATATAAGCACTCATCACACTTTTGATCTAAGTACTGCTCCAATATTAGTTGAACCACGTAGTGAAATCAGTAGCATTCCAGTTTTACAGCCTGAACGTTTCCACCATAGCTATGCTCTTGAAAAACAATTAGGCCAAAACCTTTTCACTGATAACATACAGGTCTTAGAGAATATTGCTGAGATTTTTTCTGCTTATCCTAAACCAATTTTGGCGCATAACAATCCACTCCGTTCCGAGAAGAACTTTTTCATATCGACTGTTAATGTATACGCACGCTTTGCTATCGAAGCAGGTCTAAGTGCCAAAACAGCTTTTTCATACTGTGATTACTTCATTCAGGAAGTAGAGGTTTTATCCAATATTGGTAACGTGGAACAACTGACTTTTCGTATGATCAGTACTTATAAGAATTTAGTTAAAGAACACAAAAATGCAACATTCTCTAATCCTGTTAGTTTATCAATGGACTATATAGATAAACACATTACAGATAATATTACTTTATCTGATGTCGCTCGGACAATCGGCTATTCTTCCAAATACCTTTCAGAGGTTTTTGCTAAAGAAACTGACACAACATTCAAATCATATGTGATGGATAAGAAACTTGAAGTAGCTAAGTCCTTACTGCTCAATCCTAAAAACTCAATCCTAGACATCTGTGATTACCTAGGTTTTTGCAATCAAAGTTATTTTTCTAAGATGTTCAAAAAAAACACTGGTAGTTCACCCAGTGCTTTCATAAAACATCATCGCTAATATTACTCTTTATGCAATTCATAATCCTCATAGTAGACAATAGAACTTAATAACTCTTCATCTGCGCAGATGTACTTATCGTCTTTTATGCTAATTGATACATTCTGATATAGGGCTTTTTTAATAACCACTTCGCCTTCCCCTTTAGCTCTGAGGAACGATACATAGCTAGTCTTCCTATTCAACAATTCTTCAATTTGAGTTTTATATTTTTCATACTCTTCTTCTTTTTGCTGTTGCTTGAATCTTTCTTTTTCTTCAAGATTTATACTGAATTGTTCTAATTCTTTTTTAGTACGATTCATCTTGCTTCTAGCACCCTCAATAACTGCATCTAATAAATCATAGTCCTGCTTAATCTTTGCTCTATCAAATCCTGTTATATGCACCTTGGTTTGGACACCAGCTCTACTGCCAAGCTCGCTGACAAGCACCCTTGCAGTTGCTTCTGTATATCCACCAATAATCTGAGAATTTGCTGCTTCAAGTATGACTTCTTTTGCTTTAATATGACAATTCATCGCATAATAACCAATATTGACAATGCCTGCACATTCTATTGTGCAATCAGCTGCAAACTTTGTATATAGATTACCCGAACACCTGATTACGGCCTTGTTCTTACCTGCAATACCGCCACGAATATAGATATTACCGTGTTTGCTTTCTATTAAATCAACACCACCAATACCCATTAACCCCATAACTTGAACATCATCGTCTGCTGTAACTGTAAAATTATCCTCGACTGTATTGCTGACATCAACAAAACCATCGAAATCAATATTACCGGTATGGAATGAAACATCGCCTTGAATATCCAGATAATTACTAACACTAATGCGCTCTTTTATATATACAACAGCCCCAGCTCTTTTCGCATAAAGAAACGTCATGTTCTTTTCTTCATCATAAGTGGTTCTAATGGTATTCGGATCATATTTTAGGGTCTCTTGTCGTCCATCAATTGGTGGAATCTTATTACCTAATACAGATACGCCCTCTACACCTTTTGTGGGTTCAATTCGCTCGCCTAACCAATCATCTTTGTTAACTCGATTAATTAAGTTAAGCTCATAATGATTCACTTTTCCATCTTGAAAAACCTCTGGTTCAAGCAAATTCATCCTGTACATCTTAACGATGGCGTCATTACCACGTATAGGTTCTTTTCCTGTCGCCACAACAAATGATTCTATTGCTCTGATATTAGCAAGTACCATATTAATATCTTGTCCATAGATAATAGCTTTTTCACTTGACTGTTTTAGAATGGATTCTAGAATAACCTTTTTATCATACTCACGGAATTCATCGTTAGTAAGATTAACCATGGCTTTTGCCTGAAGAAATTCTTTGCTTATCGTAACCTCAGTTAAAGGTTTATAATCACCTATCTTAAGAATTTTTTCATCTGCATCTTTAAGTGCTGCTTTCAAAGCTATGAAATCAACAATTTTAACCCTTGGAAGGTTCACTAATAATTGGTTAAACGCAGATACCGAATAACCTTTCTCAATAACCT
>JAQICP010000267.1 GCA_027858555.1 Vallitaleaceae bacterium | reverse complement strand
GAACTGGCTGTAGCTGATGCTGAAGAAATCGAGAGAAATGATGCTTTAATCAATAAGCTTCGAGCTATTGCAACCAATAATTCTGACTCTGCAAAAGGCAAATCTCTAAAAGCCAGGGTCAAAGTTCAAGAACGATTAGAAGCACGAAAAGTTGATGCACCTTACGTAGATATCAAACAGTTGGATATCAATTTGGGCTCTGATGATGCACTTGCTACTAATGATACAGAAATCAATAATAATGCTAATAATGATGATACCCCAATCAATATTAGTGCTGATAGTAATGATGCCTCAATCAGTATTACGCCTGAAACCAATGAAACGATTGCTTTAAAAGTGAACAATTATAGTGTCAGTTTCGATGAAGTCTTACTGGAAAATGTTAGTTTCGAAATCAAATCCACTGATAAAGTAGCCCTCATTGGTTCAAATGGTACAGGTAAAACAACACTGATTCGAGATATCTATAAAAACAACCTTGCTTCAATTGAGATTGCCGAAGATACGACAATTGCTGACCGGTCTCAGCTTCAAGGTGAAATCCTGAATGAGAACAATACAATACAAGAAGAATTCATCGATGCTGGATTTAGTACTTATGCCAAGATAGAAGCCTACATGGCAGATTATGGTTTTGAAGGAGAAATTCTTCATCAAAAGATTGCCTCCCTGTCCGGTGGCGAAAAGAACATACTTCAACTGGCTAAAGTTTCGGCTAGCAAAGCAAACCTGTTACTACTTGACGAACCGACAAGTCATCTAGATACTTATTCACAAATTGCTCTTGAAAAAGCCATAGACAATTATAAAGGTGCTGTAATCATGATTTCTCATGATTACTATTCTATCGTGAACTGTATGGATTATGTCCTGATTATCGAGAATAAGACCGTTCGGAAAATGAGTATGCGAAAGTTCAGAAAGACGATCTATGCCCGTCATTTCGATAGAGATTATCTAGCGAATGAACAAAAGAAAAAAACAATTGAAACAGCCATAGCGCTAGCTTTAGTTAAAACTGATTTTGAACTTGCAAAAGTTTTATCTGAAGAATTAAAACAACTAATCAAGTCATTATAAGAATCAATGATCGCTCATAATACGTTGTCATTTTCCCATATGTATAGGCCTATTGTCCATTCAGGATTTAGGCTTCTTTATTGATATCACTAGATATCTTGATAGATTTGATAATTACTTCAATCTGAGCTATAATAGCAAAGTTACAAAATCATCTAAAAATGAATCTTCATCCCTTTATATAGAAAGCAGGACTTATGATTAAACACACCTTCAGAAATACCTTAGCACTCAAAATTCAGAAAAAACTCTATTATGGTTGGGTAATCATAGCCCTTGCCGTTGTGGCTATGTTCTTCTCTTCTCCAGGACAGACTTATGGCATCAGTGTCTTTATTGATGCTTATATCGCAGATTTTGGACTTTCCAGAACCCTTATCTCTTCAATCTATTCAGTTGCTACCGTAATCTCAGGCATTCTACTGGTATTTGTTGGTAGGGCTGTTGATAAGCACGGACCAAGACGTATGTTAGTCGTCGTTGGCATTGGACTAGTCATTGCCACTTTATTCAACAGTTTTATCAATGGTATCGTGATGATCTTCTTTGGATTTTTTATGATGCGCTACTTGGGTCAAGGTTCTCTAACACTAATTCCAGGAGCCCTTGTCCCTCAATGGTTTGAAAAACGCCGAGCGCTTGCCATCAGTCTTATGACCACTGGTACTATACTTGGTACCCTTATTGTACCTGCTCTTAACTTGAGTATTATTCAGAATTATAGCTGGCAAACCGCTTGGCGGATGTGGAGTGTATTGGCACTGGTTGTACTAGTACCTCTCATGGCTTTATTTGTCATTAATAAACCTGAAGATATCGGCTTATTACCCGATAATAAGGCAGCTAGCGACGCAGAAACTTTACAGGCTGAAATGGATAAGATGATTGCTACTTCTTGGACTTTAAAAGAAGCACTAAGAACCAAAGAGTTTTGGTTGATTGGGTTGATTTCCATGATCATGCCCATGGTCAATACTGGGCTTATGTTTCACTTTTTTTCCATCATGAAGCTTCAAGGTATTGACTCAAGTACGGCCGCTATAGTCATTGGCCTTGTTGCTCTACCCGGGTTCTTCATGCCAATATTTGCTGGAACAATAGTAGACAGATACCGTTCCAAATTCATCATATTGATTGCTTTAGTTGTCATTACTTTGGATTTTCTATTTTTGAACATCGTACATAGTTTCATAACTGGCGCCATATTCATGCTAGTTCTAGGTCTGGCTAATAATATGCAGGGTGTCACCCTAAACGTTATCTGGGTGAAATACTTTGGACGCATGCATCTAGGTAGTATCCGTGGAGCCGCTGCAGTATTTGGTGTTATCGGATCAGCACTTGGACCACTACCTTTTGGTCTCTCTTACGACCTGACAGGCAGTTATACCACCATACTCTTCATTGTAGCAGGACTAACTTTCACTGGTGCCATCATGGCCGCTTCAATTAAACGACCTGTTAAATAGCCTTTATTGCAATACCATCTTCCAATTCCGTAAGCTCTATGAAGATAGCCCTTTCACAGGGTGTCTCATTAGGTGTATGAATTGTTAATAATAATCGGTCTTGCTTATCCTTAAAAATCATGCCATGCCCCCCAGCTTTAATAGGCTCACCTTGCCATAGCAAGCCAATATTAACTTCTAGTATTATGATTGAGGATTAGAAAACTACTGTAAATAAAATAAACCCGTCATTTCAAATAGAAATGGCGGGCCATATAATTCATACCTTCAATATGTGATTAAATAGCTAGTTTATGCCTGTACAGGTCCTGGGGCTTTAACAATCACTACTTCTAATGCATGATCTTCCTTGTTGCTAATTAGCATCTCAGTCTTATCTGGTATTACAACCAGATTACCAACACTATACGCATGTGCTTCTTGGTCTGCTAACTCTAATGTCACTGTACCGCGTAAGATGTTCATATGCACTTTCGCATTGGCATGATGCCTATCTAATGCTTCACCCGCGCCTAGAACCAAATGAATATAATGAATCTCATCTGTCATAATTATCTTTTCAGCCGTTGTCACTTCTGTCTGTGCTAATGGATATACTTTTTCAACCATAGTAACCTCCTGTATTTATCTACATAAGTATGTATTAATAGTTTTCATTTGTTTATGTATATTAGTTGTATTCATCTGCATTCATGTGTATTCACGTATATTAATGTGCATATATACTGCGCGCTCATTAATCTATTATAACTTAAATATTATGGTATGAATACGACTCTTGTATAAACAATCACTAATAGTGACATTACTTATATTGACTTTCGCTGAAATTATTATAATATTACAGGTTAAATTCATTTTGTATATAGTCACGACTCATTTTCAGACTTTCAATGGCATCTTCATAAAAAGCATCCTGTTCAACAGCAGCATATATAACCGCCGTCTTCCTACAAGCCTCTAAAATCTGATGCCAATCTAGATTCCCACTCCCAACTTCTGCAAATTCCTGCTGGTCATCTTTAATTCGCATATCTTTAAAATGAACCACGCCCATCCTACCATCTACTTTTTCAATCCACTCTACAGGATTCATACCACCGGCCTGAACCCAATAAGTATCGATTTCAAACTCAACATGATTATCGAAATTATCAAATAACATGTCCATCATAGTTTTTGACCCAAACTTCTCAAATTCAAAACGGTGATTATGATACACCAGATGAATGCCTTCTTTGTTCAATTTTGCGCCAAGCTCATTGCATATCTTAGCGAATTCAATCACACCTGTCTTTGTCTTATACCCATTAGGCATGGACCCGATTCCCACGTAATGGCATTTCCACATATTATGATATTCAATAATCCAGTCAAGATCTTCTTGTAAATCAGAAAGTCCTACATGGGTAGCACATATCTCTAATTCAAGCGCCTCACATATAGTTTGATATCTCAGTGCCAATTCTTTGGTTACTGGACCGATTCCCGAAATCTGAACTGCATCATACCCAATGTCTTTGATTTGTTTAAGGACGTTTCTTACTTCCCCTTCACTCTTGTCTTTTAGTAAATCCTTAACTGTATATAATTGTGCCGCAACTATTAACTTGTTCATATATACTCCAATCTATACGGTATCGTATAAGTCCTATTATTATTGTAAGTGTTTCATATGCCGAAAGTTTACTCTAATTAGTAATATTAAGTTTATTAGCTTCTTAAGTTGTTATTTCTTTTGATTATTATTTCCTTTTGTTGATGTTCCTCTGGTTGATGCTTCCTTTGGTCAATGCTTCCTTTGGCTAATGCTTCCTTCTGCTGATGTTCCTTCTGCTGATGTTTCACTAATGACTGCCTGTGATATCAAATACCTGATCGCTTGTCACTTTCACATACTTAGACTGACTAATCTTCTCTTGTAACTTAGTTAAGAATAGTTCTTCATCAATTGGCAGTGTTACCCAATCATCCGTCCAAGAGGATAAATGAATGGCATTAGATAGACTGAGTCCGTTGATGCCCTCAGAACCTGGTGCAATTTGTTTTTCTTCAGAAATAATAGCATTCACAAAGTTTTGTATGATCCCTACATGACCTGTCTCTATCCCTTCCATTGGTATTTTCAAGATTTTGAATACAGGTTTTTCAAACCCTTCTTCGCTGTTTAATGTGAACGCTATCAAGCTTTCTTGATTTTGATAGAAAATAAGCTCATTGTTTTCTACCAGTAATTTACCAAGGTCTCCTGAAATCTCTAGTCGATTGGTACCGGGTGATTCCCCAGTTGATGTTGTGAATGTACCTGTTGCACCACTGGCATATTCAAAAAACGCTGTCACATCATCTTCGACTTCTATATCATGATATTTGCCATAATCTGCAAACCCTCTAACCCTGCTTGGTGGTCCACATAGCCACTGAATCAAATCAATCTGATGCGGACATTGATTTAGTAAGACGCCACCGCCTTCACCTGCCCAAGTAGCTCGCCATCCACCTGAATTATAAGAGGCCTGTGACCTGAACCAATCCGTAATAACCCAGTTCACTCTTATAAGCTCACCAACTTCCCCAGAATCAATCATTTGCTTCACCTTCTGATAGATTGGATTGGTTCTTTGGTTATACATAATAGTGAAAACCTTGTTAGTCTCACTCGCCACTTCATTAAGCACTCTAACGGCTTTAGTATACACACCTGCTGGTTTTTCAATGAGTACATGTAACCCGGCCTTCAATCCTAAGATGCCTTGAACAGGATGGTCATAGTGTGGCGTTGCTATAATGAGTGCCTCCACAACTTTCGCATTAATCATCGCTTCTATTGAAATAAATCTTTTTATTTTATCTCC
>JAQICP010000204.1 GCA_027858555.1 Vallitaleaceae bacterium | reverse complement strand
TGTTATGATAGCCGTAGTAAATAGTTCGATATTATATTAAGATGCTTGCATATTGACACCTATTCCGATAAAATAGAAGGGTAACCAAGTAATGTGTTATAGGAACCCGGAGGTGTAATATGGACGATTATATCATTTGGCTGATAATAGTATTAGCAGCAGCTTTGATTGAAGGATTGACACTGGGGCTCACTAGTATATGGTTTGTGCCTTCAGGATTAATAGTGCTTTTGCTATCATTCACAGGTATACCGATGTGGTCACAAATATTAATTTTTATTGTGTTGACAGCTTTGTCACTAATCTTCCTATATCCTCTAGTTAAGACGAAGTTGAAGCTTGGGAAAACAAAAACTAATTATGAAACGGTTATTGGAAAAATTGGTGTTGTTATTATTACCATCAATAACATGAAAGCAGTTGGTCAAGTCAAAGTAGAAGGACGGATTTGGACAGCAAGGACGTCGAATGAAGATGCGATTCTTGAAGAAGGTTTGGAAGTGAAAGTTTTGGATGTAAAGGGCGTAAAATTAATAGTTGAGAAAGTTCAGGAGGGTTAATATGGGACTAACAGTAGGAATTATTATTGGCATTATACTAATTATATTAATTGCAGCTAACGTGAAGGTAGTACCACAAGCGAATGCGTATGTAGTAGAAAGATTAGGTGCATTTCAAAGCACATGGTCTGTTGGACTTCATTTTAAGTTACCATTGCTTGAGAAGATTGCTAAAAAAGTTATCTTAAAGGAATTGGTTATCGACTTTGCACCACAGCCAGTTATTACTAAAGATAATGTTACAATGAGAATAGATACAGTTGTATTCTACCAGATTACAGATCCTAAATTATACGCATATGGCGTTGTGAATCCACTACTTGCAATAGAGAATCTTACAGCAACGACACTACGTAATATTATTGGTGATCTTGAACTGGACCAGACATTGACATCAAGAGAAATCATTAATACTAAGATGCGCGTTATACTTGATGAAGCCACTGATCCATGGGGTATTAAAGTAAACCGTGTTGAGGTTAAAAATATTATCCCACCAGTTGAGATACAAGATGCCATGGAAAAGCAGATGAAAGCTGAACGGTTACGTCGTGAAGTCATGATTCGTGCAGAAGGTGAAAAACGCTCTGCAATTCTTGTAGCTGAAGGTCAAAAAGAATCACAGATTCTTGCAGCAGAAGGTGAAAAACAATCTGCAATTCTCAGAGCTGAAGCTAAAAAAGAAGCTACAATTAGAGTTGCGGAAGGTGAATCTGAAGCAATCGTCAAGATTCAGACTGCGAAAGCCGCAGGTATCGAAAAGATTAACGAGGCTAACCCATCTAATGGATTTATTGCCCTAGAGAGTCTTGAAGCATTTAAGAAAGCTGCTGATGGTCAAGCTACTAAGATTATTATTCCATCCGAGATTCAAGGCATGGCTGGACTTGCGAAATCACTGATAGAGATAGCTAAGTAAGCAGGCATGTAGATTTTTTGGCTCGTTATTATGTTTTGGGGTAACTTTCCAAAAAGAATTTAATTATTGAAATAATCAGATGGTGGTAGTTCGAAAGAACTGCTACCATTTTTGCATATAATCAGCAATCGCGGGATAGGTATGAATACATGTTACCTTTCCCTGCTAGTACATGACATATAAGAGATGAATTCTGAATCTGTTAATGTTTTTAACGCTATATATCCCAGAAAAATGAGCCGTAGAAGTATACTTCGTACATTAATGGTCAGGCGTACTATATGCATAAATCATTAATTACACTTAAATAATATAGGATTTATGTATATTGTGATATAATTCTTAAGTGAAGTATCATATTTAGAGCAATCAAAAAAGAACAGCTAGAGATAAACTCTAATTGCTCTAAATGTGATTCTTCGCTATTGTACCAACTCGCGGAAGTTTTGCTGATTGCGAAAAACTGCTATATGGAATTTGTATTATTTCTATCTTCATAAAATTGTGCATATAATATAGTTTATACTATGGTTTTAATTAAAAACTGTAAATTACTACCAATACCTTTTGAATGAAAAGCAAAATTAATAAAACCACAAGACTGTAGTCTCATTAATTTTATTCAATTCACACTTTTCTTCAAAATAGTAGTGAGGATAGATGACCGGCTCAAAATTGGCATCCCTTGTATAAACTTCGTTGCGTTTATACTATGTAATCATTCTATCATATCATTGTTAAAAGACAAAGTGTTATTTGATTAATGCCAATATGTTATAGAAGAGAATAATTTCGCTAGCCATCGCGCCAGCGATTTGGTACAATAATTAGGTAGTTAACTTATAGGGAGGTGTCATATGAAAAGGCAATTAATAGCAGCAATCGATGTAGGCTCGCATGCCATTAGAATGAAAATTGGTGAAATTAAAAGTGACGGCACTTTCAAAGAATTGGAAAATTTCAGAAAGCTTATCTCCATGGGCCATGATACATTCACAACAGGTCAAGTTTGTTTCGAGACAGTGGACCTAGTATGTGAAATGCTTGCAGTTTTCAAACAGATTATGAATGATTATGGCGTGAAGGTATATAAGGCGTTAGCAACAAGTGCTATTCGCGAAGCCTCTAACCGGGATTACATCGTAGACCAGATTAAACTGAAGACAGGCTTGGAGCTGAGGGTGTTGTCCAATTCAGAAGAACAATATCTAACCCATAAGGCAGTCAAGTATGGTCTTAAAAAATACAATACCATTATCAATGAAGGTGCTGTCATTGTCGTAGTCGGTGCAGGTAGCATCCAAGTGACGACCTATAAAGACGGCCATTTGACTTCATCTCAGAATGTTAAGATGGGTGCGCTCAGAGTCAAAGAAGTGTTGGCAGAGATTGAACTGTCTAGTCTCAAATATCAAGACATTCTAAATGAATATATAGATGCTAATATGAGTGGGTTGGACTTCTTTTCAAAAGATGTGATCTATAAGCATTTTATAGCGGTAAGTGGCGAGACAAGTATGTTACAACAGATTATAGCCATAGAGGATAATGTAAAAGAGAATATTGAAAGAATCAGTAAGGGACGTTTCAAAAAATTATTTATAACATTGTCTGATATGACCATGGATGAGATTCAAAAAGCTTATAATGTAAAATACGGAAGGGCTAGTATCATCATCCCTTCAATGATGCTTTTCAGTAAGTTTCTAGAGCAGGCCAAAACCAAGGAAATAATTATTCCTAGTACGTCTCTAGTTAACGGAATCATATATGATATGTATGAGCAACTATACAACTTAGATGTTCAAAATGAAGTCAGTGGCGACATTATTACCAATGCAAAAGTAATCGCTGTCAAATTTGGCATAGATGTAGGTCATGCCTATGCAGTTGATGCCTACTGCACATCTATATTTGATCGAACAAAAGAAATTCATGGTTTAGCCGATAAAGAAAGATTGCTACTTAGACTTGCTGCTATTTTACATGACTGTGGTAGATTCATCAATTTTGAGAATCATCATATGCATGGGTTCTATCTCATTAAGTCCTTAGAAATATTTGGGCTATCAGAAAATGATATGGAAATCATATCACATGTTGCCAAGTACCATAGTTTCCTTTTGCCATCATCTCAGGATGAAGAGTTCATGAAGTTACCTGAGCATAATCGGGTAGTCATAGCAAAATTAGTAGCAATCCTGAGAATATCGGATGCATTAGATAGAGGGCATAAACAAAAGATCGAGATCATATCCGTCAAATTAAAGAATAAAGAATTAATTATAAAAGGTCAAACAAAAGAATATGTAAACCTTGAAGAATGGTCGTTTAGAAAAAAATCACAATTTTTCCAGACTGTATTTGGTATAACACCAGTCCTGAAAATCGTTAGAGAAATATAAAAGTTGGTGAGAAGATGCGAGGAATAGATCTAAAGAATAAGAAGTATTATGAAAACAGAGAACTCAGTTGGTTGGAATTTAATCAACGGGTTTTGGATGAGGCTATGAATGTGGACAATCCTTTGTTTGAAAGAATGAAGTTTCTATCCATAGTTTCGTCTAATTTAGATGAGTTTTTTATGGTTAGAGTGGCATCACTAAAGGCTCAAGTGAACGTGGGGTATGAAAAAGAAGATTTTTCAGGCATGACGCCAAAGCAGATGTTGAAGCAAATCACATCAAGAACCCATAGATTAGTAGCAGATCAAGCTGCCCACTATAAACAGGTGATTGTTCCAGCTTTAAAAGAGCACGGCATTAAGTTGCTTGAAATAAATGAAATATCATCAGAACAACTGGATTATATCAAAGCATATTTTAATGATGAGATATATCCAGTTTTAACGCCACTTGCAGTGGATTCAAGTCGACCATTCCCTTTGATTTTCAATAAGACTTTGAATATTGGGACGCTGATACAAAAAGGCGATATTGAATTATTTGCTACAGTTCAAGTGCCATCGGTTTTACCTAGATATATAAGGTTGCCAAGTGATGATGGTTCTGAATGCTATATACTGCTCGGCAGTGTTATTAAGAAGTATATTAATCAACTATTTATCGGTTACGATATTCTATGTGCATTTCCTTATAGAATTACTAGAAATGCAGATTTATCCATTGATGAAGAAGAGGCACAGGACCTTTTGCTTGAAATCGAAAAATCTATCAAGATGCGTAAGTGGGGGGATGTGATCCGCCTTGAAGTACAGCATGATATGGACGAACGTTTAGTTAATTACCTAAGAACAGAGTTGAATATTCATCGAAGGGATATATTCTATATTGATGGTCCCCTTGATTTTACATTCTTAATGAAGATGTACAAGTTGAAGGGTAAGGATGAACTTAGATACAAGGATTTTATACCAAGTCATCCCAAAGATTTGCTTGGTGAGACGGATATATTTGAAGCAATTCGTAAAAAGGACATCTATCTGCATCATCCCTATGAAAGCTTTGAACCTGTTGTAGAGCTTATTAAAGAGGCAGCTAATGATGAAAAGGTACTAGCAATCAAGCAGACTCTTTATAGGGTAAGTGGTCAATCACCAATCATCAAAGCCTTGACGGTTGCTGCCGAAGGCGGCAAGCAAGTCACCGTGTTGGTTGAGCTGAAAGCAAGATTTGATGAGGAGAATAACATCCAATGGGCAAGAAGACTAGAGAAAGCAGGTTGCCATGTTATTTATGGGCTAGTGGGTCTGAAAACTCATTCTAAGGTTACATTGATTGTTCGAAAGGAAGATGAAGGTATTCGTAGGTATGTGCATCTAGGAACTGGTAATTATAATGATATAACTGCCAGGCTATATACGGATTTAGGTCTTCTGACTTGTAATGAAAAAATTGCGGCAGATGTGTCTGCTATATTTAATACTTTGTCAGGTTATTCGGAACCACCTAAATTGAACAAGCTTTCCATGGCACCAACTGGTCTTAGAGGTAAATTCGTAGATCTAATTGATGAAGAGATTACCAACGCCAATGAAGGTAAGGTAAGTAAAATTATCATCAAAATGAATGCACTATGTGATGCTCAGATGATTGAAAAATTATATGAGGCATCAATAGCAGGTGTAGAAGTGGAGCTACTGATTAGAGGTATCTGTTGTCTTATACCTGGGATAGAAGGCATTAGTAATCATATAACAGTCAAGAGTCTAGTGGGAAAATACCTGGAGCATAGCCGTGTTTTTTGTTTTTATAATAGAGGCGATATGAAAGTGTATCTCTCTAGTGCTGATATGATGCCTCGTAATCTGGATCGTCGAGTAGAGTTATTATTTCCTATAGAAGACACGCGGATCAAGGAACGCATTTTAGCAGATTTAGCAATAATATCAAGTGATACAAAGAAGCTTAAGATTAAGAATAGTCAAAATATATACGAATCTGCAAACGCTGAAAATGTGAAGCAGATGAACGCCCATGAGTATTTTGAGTGGCAGGCTAAGCAAACCGCGGAACAGTTTGAAGATTACCAAGAACCTGAAATATTTGTGCCAGCGATGCCTGATCAATATTAGATAAGATGTATAGTTATGCTATGATAATATAGTATATAGGTCAAAGATGCATATGATATATGGACTTGACAAATCAGAAACAAAGCTGTAATATGATAAATATTAATAAATAAGTATAAATATGCAATATTTTAGACGGAGGTAAACATATGGCAGTGAATTTAAAAGGAAAAAGTTTTTTGACATTACTAGATTTTACGACAGCAGAGATTGATTATTTAATTAATCTATCTCTTGATCTGAAGGCTAAGAAGAGAGCTGGTATCATAGGCGATACGCTTCTTGGAAAAAACATAGCTTTGATTTTTGAAAAGCCGTCAACTAGGACTAGATGTGCATTTACCGTAGGCTGTCTAGATGAAGGTGGGCATCCTGAGTATTTGGGTAAGAATGATATTCACTTAGGTAAAATAGAGTCGATCGAAGACACAGCACGCGTACTTGGACGTTACTTTGATGGCATACAGTTTAGGGGATTTTCACAAGAAACAGCAGAAAAATTAGCTAAGTATTCAGGCGTGCCAGTATGGAATGGCCTGACAGATGAATACCATCCAACGCAGATATTAGCCGATCTTATGACAATCAAAGAGCAGTTTGGCTATCTGAAGGGAATCAACTTTGTATATGTTGGTGATGGACGTAATAATATGGGTAATAGTTTGATGATAGGGTGCGCAAAGATGGGACTTAATTGCACCATTATTGCACCTAAATCATTATGGCCTGAGGAGTCTTTGGTAGATACTTGTATAGCTATGCTAGGCGACGATCAAGAGCTTATATTAACAGAAGACGTCACTGCAGTAAAAGATGCTGATGTCATATATACGGATGTCTGGGTATCCATGGGCGAAGAGGATCAAGCTGAGGCACGTATGAATCTATTAAAACCTTATCAAGTGAACGAAAAGATGATGACTAGAACCGGTAAGACAGAGACTATTTTCATGCATTGCTTACCAGCCGTCAAGGGAGCTGAAGTGACTGAAGAAGTATTTGAAAAGCATGCAACGGTTGTTTTTGATGAAGCAGAAAACCGCATGCACACGATTAAGGCTGTAATGGTAGCGACTGCAGGTCGTTAGGATTCATTCTTTTCAATATAGGACTTTAGTGATATAATGATTGTCAAGAAATTATACATGTGAAAGGGGTGAATATTCAAGGTTATTACCTTGATGCGTCTATGAAAGTATTGATTTGTGATGACAGTATGACTGTCCGAAAAAAATTAGCAGCAACTGTAGTGGAATTAACTGGTTGTGAGGTTGTGGAAGCAAAAGATGGGGTTTCAGCAGTGAGTAAATACGAAAGTGAAAGACCTGATATCGTATTTATGGACATAATGATGCCAATAAAGAATGGTCTAGAAGCAACAGAAGAAATAATTCGATTAGATGAGAATGCTACTATTATTATGTTATCATCTGTTGGGACCAAAGCCAATCTGCAACAAGCTCTAAAGTCTGGTGCGAAAGACTTCATACAGAAACCTTTTGAGCTAGAGAAATTGAAAATCATTTTTAAAAATTATGGTGGGGAGGCGTAGAATATATGTTTAGTGCTTTTTTTGGACATTACTTATTGAACAAAGGCGTTGTAACCGCTACTCAATTATCGACTGTATTGGAAAAACAAGGTCAAGTCAGACTTAAACTGGGTACCCTGGCAATTAATGATGGCTTCATGAATGCAACGCAAGTTGATGAGGTTCATGAATTACAAGCAGCAATGGATAAACGGTTTGGTGAGATTGCAATTGATAAAGGCTACTTGGTGGATGCGCAATTAATGCATCTACTCAAACAACAAAAAGCTGAGAATCTAATATTGGCGCAAGCATTGATAGATGATAACATTATGAGTATGATTGATTTTGAAAGAGAAATCAGTGCTTATAAAGAAGCGCATAGTTTATCAGATGAACAATTTGGTGCCTTAAAAGAAGGCAATGTTGATATTGCAATAAAAGCATTTTTGGCTTTTGAAAAAGATGATGAGAACCAATATGATCAATATTTATCTTTGTTTTTGAAAAATGTGATCAGGTTTATTGATTCGAATGTTTCCGTCGATAGAGTTAAAAAAGTATCTTCGGTCTCACTCAAAAATGCATTCTATCAGCATATTAAAGATGATAAGCATAATTACATAACAGCTATCTCAGGTGAAGAAGACGTCATATTGGGCTTTGCAGGTCGATATGCGGACGAAGCATTTACAGAAATGGGTGATTATCCTATTGATGCATTAGGTGAATTTTTAAATCTTCATAATGGACTGTTTATCGTGAATATGTCTAATGAAGGTACTGAGATGGAATTAACAGTGCAGGAATTTGGGTTTGACCATACAATTAAGAGTGCTAGTAATTTGTATCAGATACCGTTATATACAACCTATGGTACTTTGAATCTGATTGTAGGGCAACTTTAGAAACATATATTAGGGAATGATGCTATAAAGGATCATTCCTTTTTTTTATGCCCATTGGCATGTTCATGGAAAATGAAGCACTTTCCCTTGGCATTAAGATGGTTGAGTATGATATAATACATAGGAATTAATGCTATTTCATTGGAGGAAGTATGAAAAAAGTATTCAAATGGATAGGTCTTGCAATGCTTCTGATGGTTGTCGGGTTTTATATTTGGGCAGAGGCCCTAGTTCCTGTTATGCCAGAGGCTGAGGCTACTATGGCAAGTACAGACAGCTATGAATATATTGATAACGGCTATCTGTATTACAAACCCATAAAAAATGATTTGAAGATTAGTATTATTATCTACCCTGGAGCACGAGTAGAAGCTGATAGCTATGGTGTGATTGGTGCCAAATTAGCCGAAATGGGTTATCATGTATATATGCCTAGATTTTTTGCAGATATTGCTTTTTTTGGTATTAATAAAGCAGAAACCATTATGGCTGAGCAAGCATGGTGCGATACTTGGTATATAGGCGGACATTCCTTAGGTGGGGTTGCTGCGAGCAATTATTTGGCAGGTAATCTTGATGAATTTGAAGGGTTAATACTATTTGCCTCATATCCAGCAGGCGAGGATGATTTATCGGACTCAGGCATCAGGTGTTTATCGATATATGGTGAATTTGATGGACTTGCTACGGTAGAAGAGATTGAAGTTAATAAGAAGTTGTTACCAATAGATACGGCCTACCATATGATTGAAGGCGGTAATCACGGATACTTTGGTTACTATGGTGATCAGTCTGGAGATGGAACGGCAACCATAACAAGGCAGGCACAACAAGAAGAGATAGTTGGTGTGATTGATGAATGGATCAAAAAATAATATTATTGAGGTTCTGACTCACAGGGAAGATTATATTTCAGGTGAAGTAATCAGTGATGAGATGGGTATCAGCAGAGCGGCGGTATGGAAACATATCAAAAGGCTGAAAGAAGAAGGCTATAAGATTGCTTCTGTCAGAAATAAAGGTTATAAGTTGATTGCTTACCCAGAGCAGTTTGTCAGTGCTGAAATAATGGATGCTATTATGGATCTTAATCTGGTTGAGCAGGTGATTACCCTAGACACCATCGATTCTACCAATATAGAAGCAAAACGATTAGCTAGCGTATATCCGAGTCAACAAATGTTAATCATATCTGAAGAACAAACAGCAGGTGTAGGCAGAAGAGGTAGGGTCTGGCAATCACAAAAAGGTCAAGGCATCTATATGTCATTTCTACTAAGACCAGAGCTTGAACCTAAACACGCATCTAAACTTACCCTCTTGGCAGGTCTTGCCGTAAGCGGAGCCATACGTGAGCTGACAGGGTTGGAATCCTATATCAAATGGCCTAATGATATCGTTGTCAATCAGAAAAAAGTAGCTGGCATTTTAACTGAAATGAGTACTGAAATGAATGAAATCAGATATCTGGTAATCGGCATAGGCATTAATGTGGGTCAACAAAGTTTTGAACCTGAGATTAGCCAGGTTGCAACATCCCTAAGT
>JAQICP010000157.1 GCA_027858555.1 Vallitaleaceae bacterium | reverse complement strand
GAAAATGAAACAACGTTATTAGATATCTCACCCCAATCGTCTTTATTAATTTTCACAGCTCTACCAGAAGTAAAAGGTAAAATAGTTTTCTTAACAAGGATGAATGAGTCGACCTTATGTCTTATACCTTTTTCTACGAAATATTTTTTAAAGTGAAAACTTTGGTCTAAAACGATAGTTTCTGAATTAAATAAAGAAACAGAGTCTTTAACTTCTAAGTTGTGAAGAAAGTCTTGTTTGAAGATGACAATGCCATCGTGCGTATCAGCTTCAATTTGATTTGGCTCGACATATTGTTCTACCGTACTACAGGAGTAGGAGAAAAGCAAAGCTAATCCCAATAGGAAAGGTGTAATTTTTTTCATAGTATTAAAAGATTTAAAGTGTGTTTTATGAAATGTGTTTTTAGGTATAGAATATTGTCCCAAAAGTAAGAAAAAAATTCATATACAACTATATTGTTTGAAATAAAATTGTATACAAGTTCCTTAGCTACATTAATTTAGGTAGCTTAATATTTCTGTAGTTGGTTTGTGTTATTGGTAAGAGCGCGTATCTTTTCCTTCGATATAATTGATGTAGGCATTATTTATTACACGATTTCCACCAGGAGTAGGGTAATTGCCAGAGAAATACCAATCTCCCTTGTGGTTAGGACAAGCAGAATGTAGTCCTTC
Organism: Vallitaleaceae bacterium; assembly: GCA_027858555.1. Classification (GTDB taxonomy): domain Bacteria; phylum Bacillota; class Clostridia; order Lachnospirales; family Vallitaleaceae; genus JAQICP01. Next base: position 2,648 of record JAQICP010000157.1, on the reverse strand, counting down.
AAGATTTTGATATACTATTTTTACTTTAGCTTTTGTACCTTCTGGAGTTAACATCTCAGCAATTTTCTTAGATATCTGATCATTACTGAATGGTTGATAGATTTCTCGCACATAATTAACTACCTCTTCTTTAGGCAAGCCTTCTTGTGCTTTAGATTTCTTGTATACTTCGTTTATGATATGTTGCTGTCCAGTTTCTTTAAGTAATTCAATAGCTGCTTTAAAAGCTATAAATTCATTCATGCGCGACATGTCAATACCATAACAATCAGGGTAGCGAATTTGCGGAGAAGAGGAAACAATAACTATTTGTTTCGGACCAAGACGGTCTAGTATCTTTATAATACTTTGTTTTAATGTCGTTCCACGAACTATCGAATCATCAATTACTACAAGATTGTCTTTCCCTGCATTAATAGAACCATATGTTACATCATAAACGTGTGCAGCTAGGTCATTTCTTCCAGCATCTTGTGCTATAAATGTTCGTAACTTAACGTCTTTTAATGCTACTTTCTCTATGCGTGGTCTTCTGTCTAATATAGCGGTAATTTCGTCTATAGAGAGGTTACTAATATGTTGTCGAAGAAATTTCTTTTTCTCTTCAATCATAAAGTCTCGCATGCCATTAGACATGCCATAAAAAGCTACTTCTGCCGTATTTGGTATAAATGAGAAGACTGTATTGTCTACATCATTTTTAATAATTTATAGAATAGGGTTAGTCAGTATTTCCCCTAGTTTTTTTCGCTCTTTATAGATGTCTTGGTCACTTCCACGGGAGAAATAAATACGTTCAAATGAACATGGAGATACTTTTTCTGGTTTGCGGATTTGTTCCAAGATAACTCGTCCATCTTTTTTGATAATGATGGCTTCTCCTGGGTTAAGCTCTTTTATTTCTTCTATAGGAACATTCAAAGTTGTTTGAATCACCGGACGTTCGCTTGCTACTACAATTATCTCATCATCAGCATAATAAAATGCGGGTCGTATGCCCCACGGATCACGGAATGCAAAAGAATCACCATGTCCTAGTATACCACAAATACTATATCCACCATCCCAATTTAAAGATGAACGACGAATTATGTTTCCAATATCTAAGTTGTTTTCAATTTTTTTTGTTATGCCCTCAGTCCCTTTTCCATATTTTTTAAAAAGGTGTTCTGCTTCACGCTCAAGGTAATGGCCCATTTGTTCCAACATAATGAAAGTATCACCATGGTCACGAGGGTGTTGGCCTTGTTTAACTAATTTGTTGAATATCTCATCTACATTGGTTAGATTAAAATTTCCTGCAAGAATTAGGTTTTTAGCTTGCCAGTTGTTGCGACGTAAGAAAGGGTGGACATGTGATAGTCCTTCTTTACCAGTAGTACTGTAACGTAAGTGTCCCATGTAGATTTCACCTGCAAATGGGAGATTTTGTTTGGCCCAATTTGGATCACTAATTAGCTCTTCGTTGTACTTGGAATACTCTGTATTTACTCTTTCGAATAGTTGGTTGATAGCATTTGATCCTTGAGCTCTTTCTCGTGAAATATACTCTTCACCTGCTTCAATATCAAGTTTTACATAAGCTATACCGGCACCTTCTTGTCCACGGTTATGTTGCTTTTCCATTAACAGATATAGTTTTTGAAAACCATACTGCCACGTTCCGTACTTTACTTGATAATGTTCAAGAGGCTTTAAAAGCCTCACCATTGCTATTCCGCACATATGAACTAGTTTTATGTTTCAATTTTATTATTTCAGGTAAATCCCGAACCTCTAAATCTTGAAACTATTTATTCTACCGTAACTGATTTCGCCAAATTTCTTGGTTGATCGACATTACATCCCTTTGCAACTGCAATATGATATGCTAGTAGTTGAAGTGGGATAGATGCTAATAAAGGAACGAAACACTCTTCAGTCTCTGGTATAGCTATGCTAAAATCAGATAAACTTTTTACTGATTCGTCTCCTTCAGTTATTATTGAGATAACACGACCTTTTCGTGCTTTTACTTCTTGTATATTGCTAATCGTTTTTTCATACATACCCTTGTTTGTAGCAATTACAACTACAGGCATTTCTGCATCAATCAATGCAATAGGACCATGCTTCATTTCCGCTGCTGGGTAGCCTTCTGCATGTATATAGGAGATTTCTTTTAATTTTAATTCTCCTTCGAGAGCCACAGGATAGTTGTATCCTCTGCCTAAATAGATGAAGTGTCTAGCATACGTAAATATGCGAGCAAATTCCAGAATCTTCTCATTTAAATCGAGTGTCAATTTCATCTTATTTGGTATCTCTGATAATTCTTTTACCAAACACTGAAAATATTTCTCGTCGATGGAGTTCTTTAATTTAGCAATTGTAAGAGCAATAAGTGAAAGAACAGTTACTTGAGCAGTAAATGCTGTCGTAGAAGCAACTCCAATCTCAGGCCCAACATGTGTGTATGAGCCAGAATCAGTGTTTCTAGGTATCGATGATCCTACTACATTACAAATACCGTATACAAAAGCCCCGCTTTTCTTTGCTAATTCAATAGCTGCTAAGGTATCAGCAGTCTCTCCTGATTGTGATATTGCAATAACAATATCACCTTTTTCAATAATAGGGTTTCTATATCTAAATTCGGATGCATATTC
>JAQICP010000146.1 GCA_027858555.1 Vallitaleaceae bacterium | reverse complement strand
CGATTACTATTAGAATAATAATATACTAGGAGGCTAATAATGAACAATCAATTCAGGTTAAATGGCGGGTTACCAAAAATCGGAATCCGTCCAACAATTGACGGACGAATACGTGGCGTAAGAGAATCATTAGAAAAGCAAACTATGGATATGGCAATGCGTGCTGCAAAATTAATTGAAGAAAATCTAAGACATGCCAGTGGTGAAATGGTGGAGTGTGTTATAGCAGATTCTTGTATCGGTGGTGTTGCAGAAGCAGCTAGATGTGAAGAAAAGTTCCAAAGAGAAGGTGTTGGTGTATCTCTGACTGTAACGCCTTGTTGGTGTTACGGCACTGAAACAATTGATATGAATGGTCTTAGACCTAAAGCAATCTGGGGATTTAATGGAACAGAAAGACCAGGGGCTGTATATCTTGCAGCTGCAGTAGCAGGTCATGATCAGATGGGATTACCTGTATTTAGTATCTATGGAAAAGACGTTCAAGATTCCGGAGATGAAAGTATTCCTGAAGATGTGGTTAGTAAAATATTACTTTTTGTAAGAGCAGGTATTGCACTTGCTACAATGAAAGATTTGTCCTATTTATCAGTAGGTTCAGTTTCTATGGGCATAGCAGGCTCAGTTATTGACCCTGGTTTCTTTAACGATTATCTTGGTATGCGTAATGAATATGTTGATATGAGTGAAATATCAAGACGTATAGAAGAAGGCATATTTGACCCAGTAGAATATGAAAAGGCACTTGCTTGGGTAAAAGAGAATTGTATAGAAGGACCTGACTTTAATGATGATGATCACAAGTGGTCAAGAGAGAAGCTAGACAGTGATTGGGAATTTGTTATTAAGATGACACTCATTTTTAGAGACCTGATGGTTGGCAATGAGCGACTTCGCGAACTTGGTTTTGGAGAAGAGGCGGAAGGTCATAATGCAATCGTAGCTGGATTCCAAGGACAAAGACAGTGGACTGATTATCGCCCTAATGGTGATTTTCTAGAAACCATGTTGAACACTTCTTTTGACTGGAACGGCATCAGAGAGGCATATGTTGTTGCTACAGAAAATGATAGTTTAAACGGTGTGCCTATGTTATTTGGACACTTGTTAACCAGTTCAGCTCTGATTTTTTCAGATGTCAGAACTTATTGGAGTCCTGAGGCAGTAGAGCGAGTATCAGGTTATAAACTTGAAGGTAAGGCGAAAAATGGTATCATTCACTTAATTAACAGTGGATCAACCACACTTGATGGAACAGGACAACAAACTGATAATAATGGCAATCCTAGTATGAAACCATTTTGGGATGTCACAGATGAGGATGTAACTAATTGTCTTGAAGCAACTGAATTTTGCCCAGCTGACGCAGGGTATTTTAGAGGTGGCGGATTCTCCTCAAGATTTGTAACAAAAGGCCAAATGCCAGTTACAATGTCTAGAATCAATATCATAAAAGGTTTAGGACCAGTACTACAGATTGCTGAAGGTTATACAGTTGAGCTACCAAAAGAAGCTCATGATATACTTGACCTTCGAACTAATCCAACTTGGCCTACAACATGGTTTGCCCCAAAACTTACAGGTGAGGGCGCATTTAAGGACGTATACTCAGTAATGAATACTTGGGGTGCTAATCACGGCGCAATCAGTTACGGTCATATCGGTGATCAACTGATAACCCTTGCGGCTATGCTTCGAATTCCTGTAGCAATGCATAATGTGGAAGAAGAGCGTATATTTAGACCAAAAGCGTGGAGTGCTTATGGTAGTCAACATCTTGAAGGTGCTGATTACAGAGCTTGCCAGACTTACGGACCACTATATAAAAAATAAGGAGCTATATGATGCTTAAGAATATACCATCTTTGATATCACCTGAATTAATGAAAATCTTAATGGAGATGGGCCACGGCGATGAGATCATCATCGCCGATGGCAATTATCCAGCACATAGTCAAGGCGTTAAAGTGGTTCGAGCAGATGGCCATGATGTTGCCACCATGCTGGGTGTGATTTTAGACTTCTTCCCACTTGATACATATAGTGAACATCCTATTGCATTAATGGAAGTGGTTAAGGGCGATACAACCATACCAGTTATATGGGAGACGTATAAAGAAATAATTGTAGAAAAAGGATACGACTTAGAAGTAATAGAAAATATTGACCGATTTGATTTTTATGATCGATCCAAAAAAACGTTTGCAATACTGGCAACTTCTGATAAAGCGTTGTATGCTAATATTTTACTCAAGAAAGGGGTTGTTTAAAGTGGCATCGATCCAAGTATTGGCGTTTGATTTAGGCGCAAGCAATGGAAGGGCAATTGTTGCAGACTATAACGATGGTTTAATAACATTACATGAAGTCCATCGGTTTACTAATGATCCTGTTACCCTGAATAATTTCATTTATTGGGATTTCCCCAGACTTTATCACGAATTAAAAACGTCATTGGTTGTAGCAAAAAACCTGGGCTTTAATGTTCAAAGTGTTGGCATTGATAGTTGGGGTGTTGACTATGGTCTATTAGATGCGGATGGTGAATTAATCAGTAACCCAGTCCATTATAGAGACAAAAGAGCTGCGCTTGGAATGGAAAAATTGTTAAATATGTATGGAGTTGATGAGTTGAAGAAAAAGACTGGCATGGATTGTGTCAGCTTTAATACGGTAAATCAGTTGATTAATGATCGACTTTTAAAGAAAAACATTGGTATAAGTATGCTTAATATTCCAGACTTATTTAATTATTTTTTAACTGGCATACAGGCATCTGAGTTTAGTATGGTAACTATAACACAACTTTATGATTATACTACTTCGAATTGGGATCTGAACTGGATTGATGAACTTAAGTTACCTCGCAGAATATTCAATAAGATTATTCCGTCTGGAACCATATTAGGTGATGTTAAGAATACTATTATAACTGAACTGAGTATTAACCCTCTAAAAGTAGTATCTGTAACAAGTCATGATACAGGAGCTGCTATAAGGGCTATTCCTACAGCCAAGGAAGATTTTTTATTTATTGCCACAGGCACATGGATTATTGTAGGTGCTAATTCAAAGCAGATGATTATGAATGAGGATGTTATGGCATATGACCTAACTAATGAAGGTAGTAAGTATCCTAATGTAAACTTGCTTAAAAACCATGTTGGATTATGGATATTACAAGAAGCCAAACATTATTGGATTAAAGAAGGTATTGACATTGACTATCCTGAGATGATAGATCAAGCCGAAGCTGTTACAATTGATTCATATATTGATATAATGGATACCCGCTTTTTTGGACACGGGGATATGCCGAGTAAAGTTATGGCTTATTGTAGTGAGACTAATCAAAGGGTACCGTGTTCTATTGGTGAAATAGTGAAAGTGATCGAACAAAGCTTAGCGCGCCAGATAGCAACAACACTATCTCATTTGGAGATAGCAATTGGGAAAAAATACGATGAGGTTCATATG
>JAQICP010000088.1 GCA_027858555.1 Vallitaleaceae bacterium | reverse complement strand
ACTCTCAAGCTATATTATATTGGTTTAGTATAATATAATAATTTAGTATAATAAGTCGTGTATTTATTTAGTGTAATATCTTAGTATAGTAATTCGTATATGAAATAACTATACTAATATATTACACGAAAATGGGTCATAATGCAATGCAAGACTATATGAATCAAGTTATCTGCTTACTATTCTTTGTTTGATTAATTCATACATTATAATGGCAAAAACGCCACCAATAAGTGCAGTATAAAGTTGTGGTAGTGAAAATGCAGCTATAATTGGTGCTGGCACTTTCTCTAAAACAAGTGGTAATATCAACATGACGCCACCATATAACAAGGCATATTTTACCAAGCTTGCTGTTAGAATACTAACCGTCCAACTTACGATATTTTTAGTAATTCTAGTTTTATCACTTTTCATGTTAGTCGTGCCAGTTTTTATAAGTCTGCTCATAAGGAAGAATATACTTACATAGGCAATATTCCCAATAGCGATTATTGGTATTATAGGAAATATCCCAATAATTCCTAAGCTAAAAGCAACAATTGGCGTTAATGTCCCAATAATAATAGCGTATGGTAATCCAATACTTAAAGTCGTAAAGATCAACATCATATTTACGAGTGGTCCGACTAGGGGTTGTGCAAATTGTCTAAATCCAATCTGAAAAACTAGTGTGATTGCTAGCATTAAGCCTGTTCTTGCGATTTTTTTAATCTCCATTTATTCCTCTTTTGTAAATTTTATAGTAATCATCTTGATTAGTCTGTACCTTAGTTTATATCATGATTTTTATAAAGAATCAAGAAAACGTTTTATGCCTAAGTTACCACCTGTATCTTGCTTGAATACGCCAGCACAATCCAATACTTTTTCAAAGGAAATGCCAACTTCTTTTTGAACAATCGTCATTGCTTCTTCTTTACTATGATTAATACCATACTTTTCAATCAATTCCTCGAGCCAGGTTATGTGCTGAGCGAGATTAGCCGCCTGCCTCATTACATCTTTTCTAGCCTTATCTTCTGCTGATGTATCTTTGGTTAATAACTCAGCAATCATTCCTAATTCGGCTTCTAATCGTTCAGGTAGTACTGCTAGTCCCATGACTTCGATTAAACCGATGTTTTCTTTTTTAATATGATGCAGATAAGCATGGGGATGAAATATACCATCTGGATGTTCATCACTTTGTCTGTTATTCCTTAGAACCAGGTCCAGTTCATATAACCCTTTATCATTAATTCTACAAATCGGTGTAATGGTATTGTGCGGCACTGTCCCCGTGTGTGAATGAATCAAAAGGGCGTGGTCCGAATAATTTCGCCAGCTTAATAGTATATGATTTGCTAAATCGGATAGTTCTTGTTTATTATTTCCTGCTATACGTACAACTGATAATGGCCATTTGATTAAAGAAATATTAGTTGTAGGATATAGGTCTAAACTAGTTGTGTAAAATGCAACTGCCTTTTCCATAGGAAACTTATGATGCCCACCTTGAAAATGTTCATGACTAAGAATAGAACCACCAACAATTGGCAAATCAGCATTGGATCCTACAAAGTAATGAGGAAACTCAGTTACAAAATCGAGTAACCTATCAAAAGTTTTTTGATTGATTGTCATCGGTTCATGTTCTTGCTTAAATATTATGGCATGTTCGTTATAGTACACATATGGTGAATATTGAAAGTACCATTGTTCCTTATTAAGTGTCACTGGTAAAACCCTATGATTAGACCTTGCCGGATGATTACCGCCTCCTTCAAATCCAACATTTTCCAAACACAAGAAGCATTTAGGGTAATTGGATTGAGGAATCAGTTTTGCAGCCGCTATCTCTTTTGGATCTTTCTCCGGTTTTGAAAGATTGATGGTAATTTCCAGTTCACCATAATCTGTCGTAGCTTGCCAGTATATGTTTTTACTAATCCTATCCATGCGAATATAGTTAGAAGCCATTGATAAATGATAAAAATACTCTGTTCCAGCTTCCTTGCCTTTAGAATTAACAACAGCGCTATATAACCTATATAGTTCAGATTGCCTTGGCATCATACATGCCATGATTTTAGCATCTAGTATGTCTCTTTCAGTGACCAAGTGACTAATTAATCCAGCTTCTACAGCCAAATCCAATAATGGATTAAGTATATAGCTTGGACTACCTATAATCTCTTTCGAATTCTCTTCTAATCCACCGCTGTTGTTATTATCATTTTTTTGATTGCTTTTTATGTATGGCTCCGTAATGCAGAGGATACTCATCATCTGATTACGTACCAAGGGTATGTCTAGTGATTCTATCATGCCGTTTTTTAGACCAAATTCAATCAACAGTTCAATATATCTATTCATTATGCCTCCATTTTATTATAACCGTTCGGGTGTTGCTCATGCCATAACCAAGCAGTTTTAATAATGTCCTTTACGTCAGTATATTTTAATTCCCAGTTCAAGATGCTTTTTGCTTTATTTGCGCTTGCAATCAAAACAGCAGGATCACCAGCCCTTCTTGGTGCTATCTCAACTGGTATGGGATGGCCTGTTACTTCTCTTGCAAACTCAATGATTTCATTCACAGAGAATCCCGTGCCATTACCAAGATTGAAGATATCACTATCGCCACCCTCCATTATTCGATTAAGTGCTTTAATATGGGCATCTGCTAAATCCATTACATGGATATAATCTCTAACACATGTACCATCAGCTGTGTCATAATCATCACCAAAAACCATAATCTTTTCACGTTGACCTAATGCTACTTGTAATACGATTGGAATCAAATGACTTTCTGGTTGATGGTCTTCACCAATTGTACCGGTTTCATGAGCACCTGCTGCATTAAAATATCTGAGGCCCGTATACTTTAAACCATACGCATTATCAGACCACTTAAGTAGCTTTTCAACGGCGAGTTTAGTTTCTCCATAAGGATTGGTAGGTTCTGTCTTATCAGTTTCTTCTATTGGAATTCTCTCTGGCTCACCATAAGTTGCAGCCGTTGAAGAAAACACAATATACTTAATATCATTTTCTTTCATGACTTCTAATAAAGATAAGGTACCATATAGGTTATTATGATAGTATCTGTGAGGCTCAGTAACACTTTCACCTACAAGTGAATCTGCTGCAAAATCAATAACAGCCTCAATATTTTCAATATAAAATACTTGTCTAAGTGCGTCCTTATCTCTGATATCACCTTCATAAACAGGGATTCCACTTGGTATTGCTTCTTTATGTCCTTTTGAAAAATTATCAAAAACGACTACTTCTTTGCCTTGATCAAACAACGCTTTTACTGTATGAGAACCGATGTAACCGGCCCCACCACATACTAATATTGCCATATTATCTCTCCTTTACTTCTCCAGTTTTCTAGCTCCGTCACCAATGTTTGCTACATAAAATTCAGGTTTAAGATTTATTTTCGCCTCGTATTTAAGTCCTACTTCTTTTATAAAATAATCGACGACGCTATCGGGTACAAGACTGATTGTACAACCACCAAATCCAGCTCCAATCATCCTTGAACCTAAAACGCCCTCTATTTTTTGTGATTCACTTACCATGGTATCCAGTTCAACCCCTGTTACATCATATAAATCTCTTAATGAATCATGGGACTCATTGACTAAAGTACCGAACTCTTTTAAGTCATTATTATGCAGAGCACTTACAGCCTTTTTAACACGGGCGTTCTCATAAACCGCATGCTCTGCCCTGTTACGTTCTGTAATCAGTGTTATATGATGTTTGTAAGTCTCGAAAGTTTCAATATCAATATCACACAGATAGGTAACATCTATATATTTTTGAAGAACACTTAGTGCTCTATCACATTCTGATCTTCGCTCATTGTATTTTGAGTCAGCAAGCCCGCGTCTTTTCATTGTGTTTCCAATAACAATCTTATACCCATCTAGTATGATTGGCGCATATTCATAATCCAAGGTATCGCAATTGAGTTATATGGCATGATCTTTTTTACCCATACCCACAGTAAACTGATCCATGATACCACAGTTTACACCAGCAAATTCGTGTTCGGCTTTCTGCCCCATTTTTACCAACTCGACCTTCTCAACACCAAAACCATACAC
>JAQICP010000053.1 GCA_027858555.1 Vallitaleaceae bacterium | reverse complement strand
GTATAGGAAGTCCCCATCAAAACAAGGGACTTCCCAGTGAGAACAATTCCCTGCGGGAAACGCGTACTTGAGGTACGCTTTGTTCTGTGGTATAATTCATTGAAAATGTCCTTAGAATGTAAGGAAACTCAGTATAAAATATAAGATTATATTATAAAATAAATCGATCAGAAGATATCAATATAAACAAATATTAATTGCGGTATAAAGGAGTTACACATGAGTATATTAACAGTAGAGAACGTTAACCATGATTTTGGTGGTAGAAAGATATTAGAGGAAGCATCTTTTAGATTGCTTAAAGGTGAGCATGTTGGCCTTGTTGGTGCTAACGGTGAAGGTAAGTCCACGTTTCTCAATATCATCACTGGTGAATTATTGCCAGATGAAGGTAAGATAGAATGGTGTAAACGTATCACCACAGGCTACCTGGATCAGCACACAGTTCTTAAAAAAGGCATGACTATCAGGGAAGCATTACAAGGCGCTTTTGCGCATATGTTTGATATGGAAAAGGAAATGTTAGAAATCTATGAGAAGATGGCAGAAGCTACACCGGATGATTTAGAAGTCATGATGGAAGACGTGTCTGAGATTCAGCTTGAATTAGAACACCACGGTTTTTACACCATAGACTCTAAGATTGATACCATTGCTAATGGCTTGGGACTAGGTAGTATCGGCCTTGAAAAATATGTAGACGAGCTAAGTGGTGGGCAGAGAACCAAAGTGCTTTTAACGAAGCTATTATTAGAAGCGCCAATGATTCTGATTCTTGATGAGCCAACAAACTTTTTAGATGTTGAGCATATCAATTGGCTCAGAAATTACCTGATTAATTATGAAAATGCTTTTATAATAGTGTCTCATGATATGGAATTTTTGAATGAAGTGACTAATATTACCTATTACATTGAGGGAGCTACATTAACGAGATTTGCTGGTAATTATGAATTCTTTAAAGAAAAGTATGAATTACAGAAAAGACAAGTTGAAAAAGCATTTGATAAACAGCAAAAAGAAATCAAAAAGCTTGAAGTATTTGTGGCTAAGAATAAAGCCAGAGTTGCCACATCAAATATGGCAAAATCAAGACAGAAAAAGCTGGATAATATGGATACGATTGAATTGGTCCGAGAGAAAACCAAGCCTATTTTTGGGTTCATTGAAACAAGGGCTCCTTCTAGGTATATATTTGACGCAGAAAATCTTATTATTGGTTATGATGAACCTTTAACAAGATCTCTAAATATTAGGCTTGAAAGAGGTCAAAAAGTAGCAATCACTGGTGTTAACGGTTTAGGTAAATCAACCTTGATTAAGACTTTACTGGGTATCATCAATCCGGTTGAAGGAAAAGTGACATTAGGTGATTATCTAGTACCAGGCTACTTTGAGCAAGAAGCCATCCGTGATAATAATAACACAGCATTAGAAGAGATATGGCAAGAGTTTCCATCTATGACTAATGCAGGCGTTAGGGGCGCTTTAGCTAGGTGTGGTCTTACAACTGAGCATATCACAACAAAGATGATTGCACTTAGTGGTGGTGAGAATGCCAAAGTACGGTTATGTAAGTTAATGCTCAGGGAAACCAATTGGTTGGTTTTAGATGAGCCTACAAACCATCTGGATATTGATGCAAAAGATGCCTTAAAAAAGGCTGTTAGCGACTTCAAAGGAACCGTTTTTATCGTGAGTCATGATCCTTCATTTTATGAAGATTGGATAACTGATATCTGGAATGTTGAGGACTGGACGACAAAAGTTGTATAGGCTGCTAAGGGTGTGATTACATGTCAAAAATGATTAATAAGTTTATAGTTGACTATCATGTCCATTCTCACTTTTCTAGTGATTCAAGTGCCTCAATTCTTGATATTGCAAAAGTTGCAGTGGAAAAAGGTATTAGCGAAATTGCAATTACAGATCATTTTGAACCTATAAATTTGAAGAATTTGTATAAAGATTATAATCCTTCAATCCTCTTATTGGAGATTGAAGAGGCTAGAGAACGATATAAAGACAAGCTGATTATATTGCATGGTGTTGAATATGGTCAGCCACATCATTTTCCAGAGATCTCTAAGCATATCCTACAGAGTCATGATTTCGATTATATACTCGGTTCTACACACAAGAATAAAGATTTCCTTGATGTGAATAAATTTGATTATGTGAGTGGTGACATACAGACAATCGTAAAACACTATTTTTCAGAAATCAAAGATATGGCAGTTGACAATAACTTTGATTGTATTGGTCATCTGGATTTAATCAGGCGTTATGGTGCAGTTAAGAAAGTTGTGATCTCACTAGAAAATTATATAGAAGATATTGTTGATATTTTCGATATAATTATAAAGAATGGCAAAGGTATAGAAGTAAATACATCAGGACTTAGACAGAAGATGAATAGTAGTATGCCAGATTTGGATATAGTCAAGTTATACCATGCCCGTGGTGGGAAGATTATTACGATAGGTTCTGATGCCCATGTGGCCAGTCAAGTAGGTAGTGATATAGATGCAGGGCTTTTTATGATTAAAAAAGCCGGCTTTAAAACCATCACCACATTTCAAAAAAGAGAACCCCATTTCATAACAATATAAGACAACTGAATAATAGAAAACTTGAATAAAAAAACTGAGCATTAAAAGCTAACTTGCTTCAATCATTTCACCCATAGGAGGAGAGTCCCATGAACAATGAATCGGCAATCAAAATAGGTAAGAAATCATTTCTGACTTCTTTTTTCATCTTACTAAGCCTAATGATTTTTGTTGGTGTATTAACCCGAATCATCCCAGCAGGTAGTTATGACAGGCTGGTGGTAGAAGGAAGAGAAGTGATTGATGCTTCATCGTTTCAGTACGTGGACGGTGAGTCGGTGCCCATTTGGCGGTGGTTCACAGCACCTTTTGAAGTGCTTGCAGGAGAAGACAGCATCATCGTAATCATGATTATCGTGTTCCTTGTATTCATTGGTGGTTCAATCGCAATCCTAAATGAATCCAATGTACTCAATAATATCATAGGTAAAGTGGTAAGGCAATTTGGTGATAAAAAATATATCTTGATGGCTGTAATGCTTTTTGTGTTTATGTCATTTGGTGCATTTATAGGTATGTTTGAGGAAGTTATTCCTCTGATACCTATTGTCATAGCACTCTGTTATTGTTTTGGCTGGGATGATTTTGTAGGTCTGGGGATGGTGGTGCTTGGTGCAGGCTTTGGTTTTACAGCAGCAGTGTCTAATCCGTTTACCATTGGAATTGCCCAAGAGATGTCGGATCTACCCATATTTTCTGGAGCAGGTTATAGGCTCATCATTTTTCTTGTGGTTTCCTTCTCAACATGGCTTTCTGTTAACAAGGACACCGTATAGTGATTCATGGATACTCTCTCCCATACAGCGGCTTTTGCTAA
>JAQICP010000048.1 GCA_027858555.1 Vallitaleaceae bacterium | reverse complement strand
TATGATGACTTAATCTATAAGAATAGAACCATGCTTGCTAGACTTAAGGACTCATGTATGTTAAATGAAGCAGCAGCTCGTGAAATGGGTGTAACCGGCATCGGTCTTAGATCATGTGCCAATCGCCCACTAGATGTTCGAAAAGTCACACCATATGCCAGATATGACAAAGTAGAATTTGATGTACCTGTTTCTGATTATTCAGATGCTTATACAAGACTTAGAATCAAGTACCTTGAAGTATTTGAAAGTATAAAAATTATTCGACAAGTACTAGATATGATGCCAAGCGGTAAAATCAATGTGAGAGCACTAAAGGGTAGTGCACTTCGCTGGGAGATTCCAAAAGGTCAGATCTATTCAGTGGTTGAATCAAGTCGTGGTGAGTATGGTTATTATATCGTATCTGACGGTACGACTCATCCTTATAGAATTGCAGTACGTGGGGCTTCATTCCCACAGGGCACACTTGGTGTTGAAAAATACTTGCCTGGTACAAGAATAGATGACGCACCACTATGGTTTGATACCATGGGTATCTGTTCGCCAGAGATTGATCGATAGGAGGTCTATGATGGAAGCTAAAAAGAATTTCTTTGCACCAATTAAGGCGTGGAAATATTTATTTAAGAAACCAGTAACAGTACCTCTTGAAGATATATTTGATCACCCCCGTGAGTCACCTGCTAATGCTAGAGGTTTTCACCTAAATGACCATGATAAGTGTATCGGTTGCGGTACTTGCTCAGAGATATGCCCAACTAGTGCCATAACAATGGCAGTAAGAGGCGATATCGAAGAGGCGGATGGCTCTAAGCCAGAGCGACCAGTTATTGATTACGGACGTTGCTGTTTCTGTGCATTATGTGTGGATATCTGTACAACAGGCTCTCTTAAGATGTCTAGAGAGTACCTTCATAATTCAAAAGATCCAGAAGATTATATCTGGATGCCTGATATGAATGGAATTCATGGAACACCTGCTCGCGAGGGCTATACTAAGACTGAGGATTCAGACTTACTAGACCTAAATCGCGTGAACATGGCCCATGTGGGTCCTGAGCGTAGGGATTCATTTATCGAAGTTGTAAAAGGTTATTCAAAACAACAAGCAATCGATGAAGCTAAAAGATGTGTGGCTTGTGGTATCTGTACTGACAGATGTCCAGCACATATGAACATTCCAGAATATATAGAGGCAATATGGCATAGTGACCTTGAAACAGGTCTTGAATTACTATATAAAACCAACCCGTTATCAGGTGTTTGCGGTTCAATCTGTACCCACCGTTGTGAAGAGGTATGTGCCCTTCAAAACAGAGGAGATGCCATTGCAATCCGTTGGCTGAAACGATATATTGTTGATAATGCACCAGAAGAGATGTATAGAAAAATGATTGCTGAACCTATCAGCGCCCCAGTTAATGGCAAGATTGCCATTGTTGGATCAGGTCCTTCAGGACTCTCAGCAGCATACTACTTAAGAACCTTAGGTTACGAGGTAGATGTATATGAGACTAAAGCTATGGCTGGTGGTGTGGCAAGATACGGTGGTCCAGTGTACCGTCTTCCAGAAGAAAGACTTAATAAAGATGTTGACCTACTCGTGATGATTGTGATTAATTTCCACTTTAACACAAGAGTGGGTGTGGACATTTCATTGGAAGAATTGCGTAGCAGTCATGATGTCGTGTACTTGGCATCAGGTTATCCTTTCTCAAGGAATCTTAACATACCAGGTTCAGATCACAAGGATATCAGATTTGCTATGGAGGTGTTAGGCCAGACTAGAGATTATAACCGTGGTGTTGGCGCCATGCCTGATATCGATGAACACGTAGTGGTCATTGGTGGTGGTAACGTTGCGTTTGACGTGGCTAGAACAGTCCTTAGATTACAAAATGAAAAGTTTGGCAAATCAGATGTATCCATGTTAGCCTTAGAATCAAGAGACATCTTACCTGCAGATATCGAAGAGATTGAAGAGGGTGAAGAAGAAGGCTTGAAATATAACTTCGGTTATGGACCAGAAGCTGTGTCACTAGATGATAATGGCAAGATCAAAGGCGTTGCTGCTAAGAAATGTTGGGCAGTGTTTGATGACGAAAAGCGCTTTAACCCATCTTTCGATGAAACTGATACACGCCTAGTAGAAGGTACCCAAGTCTATATATCCATTGGACAAGGACCGGACTATGTGTATATTACAGATGAAATGAATGAGAAGATGAGCATTGAACGCGGTAAGATAGCCGTTAATGAACATCTACAAGTGGATGCCTATCCATGGCTATTTGCTGGTGGTGATATTGTTAGAGGCCCAGATATTGTGAATGCTGTTGCAGATGGACATAAAGCGGCAGTTGAGATTGATGCGTACCTTAACAAGAAGTAGTAGGAAGTGCAACAGAGATAATAAACGGTAATAAACTTTACCACAAGAGAAGAAGAGATCTATACTCAGAATAATGCTGAGTATAGATGGCAATGTCGGGCAATACTGAACATTATAAAACAGTACAAAATAATAAAGGCAATCTAGATTGAGTTTCTCAAAATAGATTGCCTTTTTATGCCCTTTTGATCAATTGACTATATGGTTCTGTGCTGGGGCTCTACATGTTTCATTTGGTACATAGAACGTATTGTAATGGTGGTAATCATAATAATGCCACCAATAATGGCATAGATACTAGGTATTTCATGAACCAGTAAAACAACCCAAATGGGATTCAGTATAGGTTCAATCACTGGAATCAGAATACCATCAAGGGCTGTCGCATACTCCATTGATTTAGAATAGATGATGTAGGATATGCCAATCTGAAACAAACCAAGCAGTATGATGCCAATCATACTTGAGGTGCCAAGCATGGTGACAGTGTAGAAAGGAAGGCCAACTAAAAAAGTGAATACATTGCCATATATTAGCGGCTGGATGCCAGACCCTTCCTTTTGGGTGCCTATTAAAACTATAAAGCCGGCAAAAGAGATACCACTTGATAAACCTAGAATATTACCTATGATATTACCAGTTTCGAATTTATTGATAAAAAACAAGGTCAGACTAAACATAATGATAATAATCGATATAAGGTCAGATTTTCTAAGCCTGGTTTTTAAAAACAGCCTTGAAAAGATAGCTACCCATATGGCTGCAGTAAACTGTAGAAATATGGCGTTAGCTGAAGTGGTTAATTTATTAGCAGCCACGAATTGAATTACGGTTAAGCTATAAAACAGTGCGATTAACCATTGGGTTTTTGTAAGCCTTGTTATACGAAATCTATTATAGATCAGTAGAATGATAGCGGCTATGCCAGCTCTTGAACTGGAAATCGCAAGGGCATGTCCATCAATCAGTTTGATGAGCATACCACCTGTGCTCCAAAGCAGTGCAGCAACAATCAAGCCTAGTAGAGCAGATTTTCTATTGGTTATCATATCATTACCCTTCAGTCACATTTTATCGTTTAGAATATCATATCAAAAATCGTGCATTAGTCAATGGCTAATAAGATTATAACTATAATAACTATGATTTTAAACGTTTCAACTAGAACAGTGACTTATATACTTTCTTAAGGAAATTAGCAGAAGTTATCATCTGTTCTTCTTCTACGGCATTTAACGGTATTCTAAGTTGCTTTGAAATACCATCTTTTGATAATATACAAGGAACACTCAAAGAGACATCGTCGATACCATACATTTGATTAATGGTTGAAGATAGTGGCAGAATGCTGAGTTCATTGCTTAGAATTGAGTGGATGATTCTTTCCACACTTTTTGCAATGCCAAAATTAGTAAAACCTTTATTTTGTATAACTTCCCAACCAACTTCCTTAACAGTCTTTACAATTTCTTCTGGGTTCAAATCAACCCCTGGAAATGCCCCGGCTAATTGAGCAAAAGGAATGCCCGCAATGTTCGTATTACTCCAAGTAGCAAAAGCCGTCTGGCCATGCTCTCCAAGGATATAACCATGTACATTTTTTGAATCCACTAGATAATATTGGCTGAGAATTCTCCTGAAACGTGCTGTATCTAAGAATGTGCCTGAACCAAAGATTTTTTCTTTAGGGTAATCAAAATTATTTTGAGCATAATAAGTTAATATATCCACAGGATTTGATACGAATATAATCAGGGCTTCTTTTGTATACTGAATGATTTGCTCCATAACTGACTTAGTTACTTGAATATTAGTTTTTGCAAGTTCTGTACGATCAATTGGTTTGTCTGGTGTAGCACTAGGTCCTGCCGTCATGACTATGATACCAGCATCTGCGCAATCTGAGTAATCGCCACTACGAACTTGAATGTTAGGGCTATAGGCAAAAGCAGTGGCATGTGAGCCGTCTAGAGCTTCACCATGGGCCTTGTTTTTATTGATATCTAACATGACTATTTCTGCAATGGACCCTGAAGATAAAAGTGTATATAAAATGGTAGCACCAACATGGCCTGAGCCGATTATAACAATCTTATTACGTAAAATTTTCATTAATTACCTCGCTTTTTTATGTTTGATAGGTTATGTAGTTATATTATATTAAATAATGACTATTTG
>JAQICP010000038.1 GCA_027858555.1 Vallitaleaceae bacterium | reverse complement strand
GCATAAAAAGGCTAGAAACGATGCCAACATGGGTAAAATATTCAATAAAATAGGTCGGGAGATTGTCGTTGCAGTTAAAGCGGGCGGACCTGATATAGAACTTAATAGAAGACTTAAGGACGTCATATTAAAAGCAAAATCTAACAATATGCCTAATGATACGATTGAAAGAGCAATCAAACGAGCATCAGGTGATGGCTCTGATATCATTTATGAGGATATCACATATGAAGGTTATGGTCCGTACGGTGTTGCTGTTATAGTAGAAAGCCTTACTGATAACAAGAATCGTACAGCAGCCAATATCAGACACGCATTTGCAAAATATGGTGGCAATATGGGGACAACGGGGTGTGTCTCATTTATGTTTGACCGGGTTGGGCAGATAAGCATTGAAAAATCCGATGATCTAGATGAGGATGAACTATTGATGCTAGCACTTGAAGCTGGAGCAGATGATATGAAAATAGAAGAAGAAGGATATACCATCATTACTTCTGTGGATAATTTTAGTGAAGTTAATGATGGTATTGTGGATGCTGGTATTAATGTATTATCAGCAGAGATTACCATGATACCTCAAACAACAACAGAAATCACAGACCCAGAGGAAATCAAGAATATCGAGAACATGCTAGATCACCTTGAAGAAGATGATGATGTTCAAGATGTGTACCATAATTGGGAAGAGATGGAATAAGAGAATAAACAACTTATCCTTGTATTTAAAAGAAACATTGAAGGATATGGCGTGTACTGGACAGTTTGTTGTTTTCATGGAAACTTCCATCAATATAATAATTGAATTGATGAACTAATTGAGGCGAATTTTCAATTATACCTAGGGTAAGGCAATTGAGTTTATCTCCTAATTATGGTATCATTACCACTAGATAACATAGTGATTGACCATCAAAATTAGCTAGTTTCTTATAATAGAAAGTCGGTGTGTTTTGAATAAACGTCTAGAGATGATGTTCAATAATATAAAAATCAAACGAAAGATTGGCTACATATTTCTTTTTGGAATAGTATTACCAATAACAGTTTTGATGATTGTTTTTCTTGGCCAAATGAATAAAGAACTTTCGCGTCGAGAAGAAGTGATTATACAGAGTGAAGTGGATCGTATTCAAGCTAGATTTGAAGAAATTCTACAGACAATGAGTATATTAGCTACAGAGTATTCAACCGATAAAGATTTAAACTGGGCGCTAGAAACATATAGTCCTAATTCTACAATATCACTGAATGAGATTCGAAGTATTGATAATCGTATTTTAAGCGATCAACGAACGCATCCGTTTATAGCAGATATTTCTCTATATTATGAAAATGAATCATTATTTAATACTGTTTTTGCTCATAAGATAACAGATGAAGTGAAAACAACCAATTGGTATCAAGAATTTCAAAAGACCACTTCGGATTTTTATATGAGTACACTTAAAAATGAGCGTACTGAGTCTATCATCATGATGAAACGTTTAAATCTAATTCGTTTCGAAAGCCAGAATTTTTTAAGAATTGAGTTAAAAGAAAAAACGATTAATGAACTATTGACTTCGAGGTTGTCTGAAGATAGTAATATCAAAGTGTTTTTAATAGATGAGAAGGGTGATGTCTTCCCATCTAATCAAGCAGACATATATTTGGATTATGAATCTGAAACATATCTAAAAAACCATCCACGTTTTATTGGAACATTTGAATCAGATTCGTTATTAAGTGGGTGGTCAATTGTAACCATTAGTGAAGAAAAGATTTTATCAGATGTATTTATAAAAAACATTATGCTATTAGTAGTTACAGTTATAGTGGTACTTATGATTTCTCTTCTTATGTTTTATAGTATGGCCCATGCCATTATTTCCAGGCTTGAGTATATGGCTAAGGTTATGGGACAATCTAAAGATGAAGAATTAGTTGAAATCAATATCAATATGGGTCAAGATGAGATTGGAGAAACAGCCAATCACTACAATTATACGATTAGAAGAATTCAATCATTAATGAACGAACGTATAAAATCGCGTGATGAAATCAATCAATTATTGATTCAAAAAACAGTGGCGAATGAAGAATTGCAAGCTTCAAATGAAGAGCTTTACGCATCCCTTGAAGAAATTGAATCTCAAGAGATAAAAATTCACGATCTCATTTATATAGATCAACTGACGGGTACTGATAATCGGTTAGCGATTACCAAGTATATTCAAGATCTTATTGGTATGGAAGGTGAGAATGTTCGGTTTTCCATTGGGTTTTTAGATGTGGATAATTTTAAACTGATTAACGATAGTTATGGTCATAATATTGGCGATGAAGTTATTCGTATAACAGGCAATCGATTAAAAAAATTCGAGGATTCAAAAGTTAAGATCGGACGTTTTGGTGGAGATGAGTTTATAATTACGATGTTAAACTACAAAGATATTAGAGATGTCATATATCTTCATGAGCAGATTCGACAAGTAATGAAAGAAGTTGTTGTTATAGACAATATAAGATTTTATTTGACTATTAGCATGGGCGTTAGTCTTTATCCATATCACGCAACAACAAAGCTTGAACTTATTAAACTAGCTGATATTGCTTTGTATAAGGCAAAGGGACAGGGGAGAGATCAGGTTGTATTATTTGAACTAAGCATGAACGAAATGGTAGGAAAGAAAATACAAAAACAATCTGATATTAAGAATGCATTTACTAATAATCAGTTTATCCTTCATTATCAACCTTATTTTGATGCAGATACTAATCAAATAAAAGGATGTGAGGCACTGCTTCGTTACTTACCCACTAGTGGATTATACTTATCACCAAGAGCTGTGATCCAACATGTTGAAGAGATGGGGATGATGGTTGAATTTGGCGAATGGATTTTCATTCAGGCATGTATGTATGCAAAAAAATTGAACGAGCATAGAAAAAAAACAGTAATTGTTTCTATTAATATCTCTTCACTTCAATTGATGCAACCATATTTTGCGGAAACAATATTAGCAATTATGAAAAAATACAATATAGAACCAAGCTATATTTGTTTAGAGATGACAGAGACTATATTGATGAAATCAATTGATAATGGTACACTAACAATAAATAAGTTTAGAGATGCGGGAATGGGGATTTCATTAGACGATTTTGGAACTGGCTATTCATCATTAAAGTATTTTAAGGAATTACCAGTAACAATCCTGAAGATAGACAAGACATTTATTGATAATATTGAGACTAATGAATATGATCGACAGTTGGTAGATACGATGATTAAGCTGGCACACAATCGAAAAATAGCCGTTATTGCAGAAGGTGTTGAAGATATCAATCAAATAAATGAACTCAAATTGCTTGGATGTGACATGATACAAGGATACTATTATAGTAAAGCAATCAGTGGTGAAAAGTTATTAGAAAAGGTTGATGAGTGGGAGGCAAGTAAATCATGATGAAATTTTTATATACATCAGCTATACTAGTAATAGCAATATTGGGACTGAGTAATTTGGTTGGATGTCAAAATTCTAACTCTTCTGAAATACTTGACCAAGAAAACTCAATAGAAATTGCCAATGAGTCTGAGGTGGTACTTCATTTTGGTTCAAGCGAATCAGCTATGCCTGAAAATAGCATAGTTAGAGATTTAGCTCTATCCTTCGAAGAAGAAACAGGTATTCATATTGAATTTGAGACAATTCCAGATGCTCAGTGGCGAGATTATTTAAAAGCTGAACTAATTAGTGGCACAGCACCAGATGTTTTTGCATCAGATGCGGATCCCTTTTCGTTATATGAGAAAATACGACCTAATATCAACTGTATTGATTTAAGTGATGAAGCGTTTATTAGTCGAATGGATCAATCAGTATTACCATCAATTTCCTATGAGGGACATCCATACGGCATAAGTTTTGTAGGCACTAAGATATGGGTGTATTCTTATAATAAAGAGATTTTTGAACGATTGGATTTGGAAATCCCCACTAATTATGAGGAACTTAAAACAGTTTGTCAGGCGATAAAAGATGACGGTATAGTTCCGATGTGGCAGATGCCTCAGATTGGTTGGCATCAAGTGTTACCACTTTTCGAAGTAGGACCGATGTACAATGCTGCTTACGAAGACTTATATGATAAATTAAATACCAATCAAATGGATGTTGAAGAAATACCTGAATTATTAACTGTGATTCAACAGATTAATGAATTTTCGGAACTCGGATTTTATGGAGATGATTTTTTCGGTAATACGGATGACATGGAAGCAGCTGCTTTTGCAGAAGGCCGGCTTGCTATGACCCTAGAAGAAATAGGTTGGTCAAACGAGTTGATTGAAGAGTACCCTGAGATGTCGGGAAAGATTGGCATTTTCATCATGCCTTGGGGAGGCAATCAAATACTTGGTGTGAATCCAACATCAGATGCTTATTTTGGCAATGCAAATAGTGTTTATGAAGAAGAAATCCTAGAATTCTTCAGATTCCTTACAAGAAATGATAATCTACAGAAACGATTAGATGGAGAACCCAAATTACTTAAATTATGTTGGCCAGAAATTGATGACAAATATCCAGAAGAATATGCTAAGTATTTGGAAGGATTTTCTACGGGTAATGTATTTCAAGTGAGTGTCTCCTATATTGATTCCCAATGGATGGATATTGGAAAAGATATTGAGGAGATGTATGCTGGTAACCTAACACCTGAAGAAGTATTGGCAGGGATATCAAGAAGAAGAACAGAGCTTGCGAAAGTATTTGGAGATCCATATTGGGAGTAGGATATTATTAGAAACTAAGCTTACAGGTTATATAATAGTGAATTGTAGAGGCAGTATTGAATAGACAACTAAGTTATTAAAAAACAACTTAGAGATGTGATATCAATCATAACGGTCTCTTTTTTTTATAGCCATAGACTTCTGGTTATTATGCTATAGATATTGTAGAAGTCATGAGTTCGGTGTTCTTTGGGGTGACACAGACAACAGCTAGTAATATAATACAAGTAGGATAAGTTAATTCAAAAGGAATGAAATGGAGTGGGTGTATGAATCGATTAACCATTAAAACTGATGGTAGTAAGCATTATATGACAGGGAGCCAAACCGTAGTCAAGTGTGAAATGGGCTATGAAGGTGAAGCAATCGATAGACTTGCCATGTATGAAAATGTCTATGAGGCGCTCATAGAAAAGTATGAGAATACCATTAAAGAGATGGAAAAACTACGAAAACATAATAAAACAAAAACGGTTATGTTTAAGCAATTATTGGTTGATAAAGTGAGTACCAAGAATATGATTATGATGTTTGATATCTATGGGATATAGAGGGGATATGAATAGTTTTAGGGACCCTTTCTTCTTGTCACCCCATACCCCTTAGGTTATAATATGA
>JAQICP010000005.1 GCA_027858555.1 Vallitaleaceae bacterium | reverse complement strand
TGTATTAGGTCGGTAAAGTTCTAATTGAAACACAGAACTTTACCTTGAGAACAATTTCGCTTTCAGTGAAAACGCGTACTGGTGGTACGCTTTGCAACACAATCCTCTTACAGAGAATTGTATTAGGTCGGTAAAGTTCTAATTGAAACACAGAACTTTACCTTGAGAACAATTTCGCTTTCAGTGAAAACGCATACTGTTGGTACGCTTTGTTCTGCAGTAGGAAAGTTCTTCATAGGAACTTTCCGTGCCAAAACAACTTATCCCAATATTGAAAGAAAGATTGAAGGATAAGACGCATACTGGTGGTACGCTTTACAACACAATCCTCTTATAGAGAATTGTATTAGGTCAGTAAAGTTCTAATTAAAACACAGAACTTTACTTTGAGAACAATTTCCTTACAGGAAAACGCGTACTGGTGGTACGCTTTGTTCTTGAATCAACATTACAAAAGATATATAATATAGGTATCATAATAAAAGGAGAGATTTGTATATGAGGAAAATTATTAGTAGTGGTTTAGTACTTACACTACTATTCTTAACATCATGTTCATTACTTGGGGGCGCCTCTTTAGAAAAAGCGGATCAGTTACTAGATGATGAAAAATACAGTGAAGCAATAGATATGTATCAAGAATTAATCGACGAGGATGAACTTGAATTTGATGCATGGTTTGGCATTGTTGAAGCTTATATGCAAGATGATGAATACGGGGATACAGAAGATACACTTGAAGACATGCTAGAAGTAATTATTGATAATTATGATTTGGATGATGATGATATTGATTATGAAGGCATTGTTGAAGATTTTCAAGACTATGTTGCTGATATCATCAAAGAAGAAGGTGAAATAGGTGAATGGTATACTGAATTCCTACCACCGACAATTGACGTGCTGGCACTTGACTTCAGCACTTTTGGTATAGGAGAAGTAATAACTCTGAACATACCTGAAGAAGTAGATGTTTATTATAATTTGACAGGTGATAAAGTAACTGTCGAGGATGAAAAATATGAAGACAGTATTACCATTGAAGAAGTTGGTGAATACACCTTAATGGTAGCAAGTATTAATGAGATTGGTATGAAAGGTGAAGAGAGTTCTGCTTTCATCACTATTTCAGATGAGCCAGTTGTTATGCTAACTGCGAATTATACAGATGGTACTTATGATGGTCCAATTACAATATATTTTGAAGGTTTTGATAGTTCGGTTGGTGAAGTGTTTTATGTATTAGATGGCACAGTTCCAGACCATGGTTTTGCTTATGACCCAAGTACTGGGTTAGTACTATATGCTGGTGATTACGAAATCAATGCAGCTTTTTATAACTTGGAAAGTGACGAAACTTCAGAACCAATTAGCCTCAATATAACCGTTACAGGTGAAACAGGTGGTGCTAATTTTGATGGTGATGTGGTTATTGAGATGGCCATTTTAGATGTCAGTGAAGATGTCACATATGAGATTAAGTGGGCTATAGACGAGTTCCTATTGACTTATCCTGATATTGCCATCAATGTAACGGAATATTTGGATTATGCAGATATAATTAATGCGTATGATTCTGGATATGGACCTGATGTTATCTATACTTGGTCTTCTTATGCAATTGAATTGTACAACTATATCGGTGATGTGACTAGTATAGTAGATATTAAGAATAACGATGATTTCTATCCAGGCGTTGTGGAGTCCACATTCTTTTGGGATGGGTATTATAGTTTGCCAGTAACGACGAGACCTATGGCTCTATTATATTATAATTACACAGAATTAAGTGGTATTTATAATGAGGGTATTGGTTATGATATGATGGTTTCAGAGATAGAGGATGATTTAGCTACACTGGGGTTAGTATTCCCGTCATCCACAGAAATCATGACTTTCCTATCCTATTATTATGGGCTAGGAGGCGAGGTATCTAATACGTTAGGTTATGTGACCCTAGATTATCAACCATTAGTTGATGCACTTTCTCTATACAAACAGATGTCTGAAGATAATATTGTTGATTATACTACCACAGTTGAGATGTGGGATGACCACTTATATAATGGTACTGCTGATTTTATTGTAGCTGATCCGATTGAGACACAAACAGATTATATGGCTTATGATTATGAGCCTACTGGGCTTATACCATTACCAAGTGGTGGGAAGGCGGCTTATCCATCAAGAGTTGACGGACTCTTTGTAGAGTATTATTTGAGCTTAGAACCAACTAGCGATAAGGCACAAGTAATCAAATTGCTATATGAACATCTTGCATTTGATACTTTCTATAACGGCTACATTGCGGGTGTTACAGGCGCAATGCCTGCAGTAAGTGGTATTGTTAATGATTATGATTATACCACAGCATTACCGATAGATTACTATGAGACATTATTAATGGAAACACCACCATTCTCTAATGATTTATATGATCTGACTTACTACTATATAGATCTTGAATCTATTATCTATGACGCCATGACTGATGCGATAACACCTGAGCAAGGTGCGACACTCATAATGGATGCAGTCGAAGGTGCCTATGCCGAATAAGCGTTTAAAGCTGATATGATTAGATTGCTGGTAGTTCATATGGTAATTCATAAGGACTACCATTTTTTCTGCAGTAGGAAAGTTCTGCATAGGAACTTTCCATGCCTAAACAATTTATCCTGATATTGAAAGAAACAATGAGGGATAAAGCGCGTACTGGAGGTACGCTTTGTTCTGGTAACGAGTAGATTTTGTATGTATATGAGGATATTCTCAGGTGAATAAGCCATATATCCAATTACAATTACAGAATTTTAATAAAATCATCACAGTAATTTCATATTAAGATGGTATGTTATATGTGAAAGGGGTGGTATCATGAATATTGCATTTTTTATTACACCAAAGAGCGAGATTGTTACATTAAAAGAGAAAATGACTATTAGACAAGCAATGGAAAAAATGTCATATCACAAATATAGTGCAGTCCCAGTGATTAACGAATTAGGGCAATATGTTTTTGCGTTATCTGAAGGGGATATATTGTGGCATCTTAAAGACAATGAGCATAAAGTATTTAAAGACACAGAAAAAGAAATGATTAGTAATATTAATCGACATAGAGATATGGCTGCAGTTTCGATTAATGAGGATATTGAGTCACTAATTGAGTGTGCTATCCATCAGAGTTTCGTTCCAGTTGTCGATGATCAGAATATATTTATAGGCATTATCAAACGATCAGATTTAATTAATTACTGCTTATTATCAAAAGATTTTAGTAAGTCAGTAGATTCAACCTTCGTGGCATCATAGAATAATTGACAGGTTTTTAAAAAAGGTATATACTTTGAATATCAAAGTAATTAGGTGGTATAAATGAGGGACAACC
This sequence comes from Vallitaleaceae bacterium, assembly GCA_027858555.1. Classification (GTDB taxonomy): domain Bacteria; phylum Bacillota; class Clostridia; order Lachnospirales; family Vallitaleaceae; genus JAQICP01. The sequence continues at coordinate 81 of JAQICP010000005.1, read as the reverse complement.
ATAGTTCTTTAAATCAAATATTAGTAAAGCTTTTTAACGACATACTGAAGATAGAAGAAATATGTCTATGTAGAGCAGACT
>JAQICP010000199.1 GCA_027858555.1 Vallitaleaceae bacterium | reverse complement strand
TAATAAATGACACACCACTAACTGGGTTTGAGAAAATTGGAAAGAATTACTATATAAAAAATTATATAAAAGGAGTTAGTATTACAATTAACTCATATACAATAAGAATCATTACTGTCGATAAGATAAAGACTTAAAAAGCTATCCCAGTTGATTCATATTTAAACTGTGACCGTCCAAATTATTTCCCGAGAGACACTACTATTGAATATGGACATAAGAAAATGAGGTATATAACTGAAGGTGCAAACGCAGTAGATAAAAAAAGGTTGTTCATGCATTGGCCTTTTAGTGGATGAGATGATTATTGAAACTCCATGGGAAGGACGGTTTCGTTCAACATCACCGTCTATCTGCTGGCGCAGAGATAGACGGCTAAGCGTTATAGGAAATGCGGGCGAAAATACTTATAAAAACCAGCCATCCGTGGCTGCTGAAAAAGTTGAACTAATATACCCCATATTAGCAAGGAGAAATAAATATGAAAGAATATAATGGCGTAATGATGCAATATTTTCATTGGTACACTCCAGCTGATGGAACCCTGTGGAGTCAATTATCCGAGAATGCTACCGACCTAGCAAAAGCAGGAATTACGGCAGTTTGGCTTCCGCCAGCTTATAAAGGTGTTGGAGGTGAAAATGATGTAGGTTATGGTGTCTATGATTTATTTGACTTGGGAGAATTTGACCAAAAAGGTTCAATTCGTACTAAATATGGCACCCGTTCTGAGTATTTAGAAGCAATAAAAACAGCTCAAAAAGAAAATATTCAGGTATATGCTGATATAGTATTTAATCACAAAATGGGTGCTGACCATCCTGAAGAGTTTAAAGCAATACCTTATAATCCTGAAAATCGTAATGAACCCAAGGGAGAAATGATTACAATAAAAGCGTGGACCAACTTTGTTTTCCCCGGACGCGGTAAAAAATACTCTGAACTTGAATGGCATTGGTGGCATTTTAGTTCGGCTGATAATAATGCATTTGATGGAAAAAAAGATGCCTTATATCTTTTTGAAGGTAAGAGTTTTGATAAAAATGTTGATCAGGAGAAGGGTAATTTTGACTATCTTATGGGCTGTGATTTAGATATCAATAATCCGGATGTCAGAAAAGAACTTTTTTATTGGGGTGAGTGGTTCATCAAAACAACAGGTATTGATGGTTTTCGCTTCGATGCAGTGAAACATGTTAAGCCAACCTTTTTTATTGAATGGCTTAATCATTTACGAAAGCATAGCAGTCGCAAACTTTTTGCAGTAGGGGAATATTGGTCACCCCACATTGAAGCATTGAAACATTTTATTGCGACAACTGATGGTGGGATGATGCTATTTGATTCTGGGCTTCATTACAATTTTGCAGATGCCAGTAAAAAAGGCAAGGAATACGATTTACAAGGAATATTTAATAACACCCTAATTAAAGAGATGCCAAGTCTTGCTGTTACCCTTGTAAGTAATCATGATACACAACCATTACAAGCATTGGAATCTGTTGTAGAACCATGGTTTAAGCCTTTAGCATATGCAATTATTTTGTTACGAAGGGATGGTTATCCATGTATATTCGCTGCCGATTACTATGGAGCCAATTATAAAGACATAGGTAAAGATGGTAAAGAATACGAAATTGATATGCCAAGCCATCGATGGATGATTGATAAATTTCTTGATGCTCGAAAGAATTATGCTTTTGGTGACCAATATGATTATTTTGAGCATCCCAATTGTGTAGGTTGGACACGCACAGGAAATAAGAATCACCAGGGTGGTATTGCTGTATTATTAAGCAATGGAGAGAATGGTCTTAAAAATATGCAAACAGCTTCCCCAAACACCTCTTATATTGATATAACAGAGCATATTAACGATACCATTGTAACCAACAGCGAAGGTTGGGGAGAATTTCATTGCCTAGCAGGTTCTGTTTCGGTCTGGATAACAAAATGAAAAAACACGATTTTATTAAACTAAAATATATCAACACGTATAGATTTATAAGGATTCACTAAAGAAAAGACTTCAAATGCAAAGAGCCGGATATAGTGTATAAATACAGCCAAAATGAGGGATCGTGCCAAAATATCATAGACCACGCTCGCAATTCCTATAACAAAGCACTTTTCTTTCTTACGAACAAGAAAAATCTGCTGCGACAGCGTAGAGACCATGGTAAATTAGGACCTTTTCCCCTTCCGAACACCGCCCCAAAGCCCAACCCGCCATTCAGTGCTTTCCCTGGTCCATCTCCTCTCCCTCTTTTCCCATCTGTGTGATCCACTATGAGAATTGTCAAGCAC
>JAQICP010000480.1 GCA_027858555.1 Vallitaleaceae bacterium | reverse complement strand
GCATATTGAAAGTTGCCCATTGCCACTTCACCTTGAATGAGTGCTTGGCATAGCCCTTCTAATGAAGACGGCATATTGACCAACGATGATTCAATGGTATCTAGTAGTAATGCATCTGGTATGTTGAAGCTGTTAGTACCCGCCGAAGTAGGCACAAACTTTTTAACAAATTCCGGGTAGATATCCGGTGTGCCATTGGTACTTAATATCACTTGATGGTCATCTATAAGAATGCCATCAACCAAAGTTTCTAATTGGATATAATTGGTACTTGCTGCCTCGATAGATGAGGCAATCTGATTGTTAAGTGAAATAATCTCTGCCGTTTTCGTTGATTTTGCAAAGATATCTAGATTTTCAAAGAATGGTTCGATTGCCAGATAGGGGCCTCTGTATTTCATATACTGCATGATTTGATCATTAATGTAATCTATATCAAGTAACGGCTTAGCCGAGGCTACTTTGGTATTAGTAATATCATAATCATTCCAGCCGCTTCCTGGACTTAAGGATTCTTTAAAATAAGATAGCAGTTCCATGTTGGTTGTCCCATATGCCGAATTATCATAACCATATATGCCATATGCAAGTGCTAACTCCGAATCAAAACTAGCCAATATGGACTTCGCACCTATATTAAGCGCTCGCTCACTTTGACCTTTTGCTACATAGATACGGGTTAAATCGACGACTGAACAAGAAAGAATGACTAAACTCAGAAAAATTACAGACAGGAAAACAGAGATGGAAGCACGACCTGCTTCTATCATAATTACCTCCTAAAAAATACTCCCTTACAATTAATATTATAAGGGAGTTTTTTAAGTGTGTCTATTAAAATTTTATTAATAATCATAATTCAAACTTACATATCAACATATAGATGGTTCTCTTACCACTCACCATTACTAACCAACAATATGACATAATGTCAAGAACCATGTATTCATGCAATTTAATTCACATTGATTTCTGGATATGCTGATTTAACATCTTCTTTAAAGTTTAAAATAGCTTGTGCCAATGTTGAATTGCCATTTACATAATCTGATACTGCATTAGCAAAATACAGATTAATCTCATCATCATATTCAGTAAATGCATCACCGTTGATACCATAAGCTGTATCAACAAAAAACTCTATATGATTCTGCCCACCTAAAAAGTCATCAGACCTTTCATACTTATATTCATAAGATTCCGCGATTGATAACACGCTAGTTACATCCCCTGTTTCCATCAACCAAGGTCTTAAATATTCCTCATCATGAGTTAACCAATTCACAAATCCAAATGCTATGTCTTTCTTATCTGATCCTTCATATACACCTAACCAAGTACCACCCCAATAATAACTATTAGGTCCTGTTGCCGCAGCCCAGTCTCCTGCAGTAGGGTTAGTATCAGCATCTACTGGTTTAGAGGTTTTAAGTACATAGTGGAGTCCCCAAGTTGGCATACAGTAGGCAAATACTTCTGTACTTGCATTACTACTGCCAACATCTATTGGTCCTTGCATACCAGCAAACCACTCCGGAGACCACTCTCCCGCCTCAGCTGTATAGCCATTATCTCGAAGCATTTTAGCATAGTCAAAATACGCTGTCCTAGCATCGGTTAATTGCAAGTTATTATTACTATCAACCCATGCTGTCTGTTCAGGATTAGTGAACCATCTAAATGCACTTTCATCGGGGAATAATCTATACCCACCTGATTTAAGATCTGCTGCCATGTTAAATAACCCTTCGTAACTTGACATCATATTGCTTATAGTACTTGGATCATCTGTTCCAAACACCTCAAGCGCTATTGATCTCCTGTAATACACAGCACCTGTTGCCATCTGCCAAGATAAGGCTCGAAGTATACCATCTTCATCTACACCTACATCATAAACATAATCTACATAATCGTATTCATAATCTTCAGCACCAAGTGCACTAAGATCTGCCATATAGCCATCGTTAACAAAATCATCAATAAACGCGGCCTCAGCAGTGTACACATCTGGCGCTCCAACGCCGCTTTGTAATGCTGGTCTAATAGTGTCTGGATAGTCTTCTGTAGGAATTATGTTTATCTCTACAGTAACGCCATATTTATCTTCAAAAGCTTCTGCAGCTGGAACAATCTCATTAGTGTATGACCACACACTAATAGTTTCTCCCATCCAAGTTGAGGCATCAACACTACCGAAGTCAAAGTCAAAATCATAATCATAAAGATTAGTTAACCCATCTAGTACACTCACATCAGTAATTGGATTATCTTCTATATATAAAGATGACAAATTGATCAAATTAGCAATCGGACTTATATCACTAATCATATTATTTGACACTGATAATGCCGTTAAGTTACTTAACCCTGATAATGGTAGCACACTACTTATATAATTACTGGTCAAATATAATGTCTCCAAATTATTCAGGCCTGCAAGGGGCATGATATCATCAATTTCATTATTCTCTAAATCCAGATAATTCAAGTTCACAAGTCCAGATAAAGGGCTGACATCAACAATATAATTATTCCATAATGTAAGCGTATCAAGTTGAATCAAGCCTGCTAAAGGTGTGATATCGCTGATATTATTACCCTCAAGATCTAAATATACTAAGTTTTCAAGTGCTTGTATCCCTGTTAAATCACTAATGTTAGCACTATTAATGTTTAACTGAGTAATATTCAAAAGGTCCTCATACAGTATCTGATCATCTACTGTATTACCCATGGATTCTAATGCATCTATTATCCCGTTTTTAAGATTTTGATCAGGAAAATCCACGACACCACCTTCTCCAACCACAAATCCATTTATTGGTTCAACTATAGCAGGTCCAATACCTGCTTCCGCCAATAACATGGCAAATGAAT
>JAQICP010000464.1 GCA_027858555.1 Vallitaleaceae bacterium | reverse complement strand
GAGTAAATACATTATCCAGTGCGATATGATAGACATACTTAGTCTCAAAAGCATAGTAAGATATCCATCTAAAATTAAAATTCATGTGAAATTCTTTCCCATCAATAATTAATTTAAAGCTAACTCTAGGCAAATCCATCGCTTCATTGCCGAGATCTAATCCATCAATTAGCAACTCTATACTCTCAAATATCATAGCAGTATTACCTATCTTTATGATTTTGGCTTCGACTCCTTCCCTATTATTCGAATACATATATGCGGTTTCTTTCCACTTATGGTCTGAATATATATCTAGTGGCAGAAAAATAAAATCTTCAAGAATAATCTGCTTACCTATTATCCTCTTGATTCTTGCTTTGTATTCAACAAAAATATTAGATAAAAAATAGCCAACCCAAACACTCGTGCCAACTAAATCAGCTCCTATTTCATTACGCCTCATATCATGTACAATAAATTCCCCCGCTTTTGTATTAACAACAATACTCCCTTGATATGAAAGTAATCTTTCACCTTTTTTAATATTGAAAACTATTGATGCATTTGGAATAAATGATGCAGCCGTACTCACATTCATATAAGGGTTGCTATGGTCATCTGATAGAATTGCTATCATTTCACGAACTATATTAGCGTCAAATTGAGTTCCTGCACAAGCTTCTAACTCTTTAATAACTTTTAATCCACTATTCTGCTCTTTATATGAACGCTCAGACATCATCGCATCAACAGTATCGGCAACCGATAGTATCCTGCTTAGATATGGAATATTTTCTCCTTGAAGTTTTGATGGATAGCCATGCCCGTCATATCTTTCATGATGGTGCAATATAATATCTGGTACGTCATCTAGATAAAACATACCCGCTAATTCTGCCTTAGCTATTTTGTAGCCACTTATTGAATGATTTTTCACTAATTCATATTCTTTATCTGTTAATTTACATGGTTTATTTATTATTGCATCATCTATCTCAATTTTGCCAATATCGTGAATTAAAGCTGCTATATATAATAAAACACTTTGCTTCTTATCTAACCTCAATTTTAATGCAAGTTTATTACACCAGTTAGCGACATTGTTCATATGAAAGGGCATGAATCTATCTTTTTTAGATAATATATCTGAAAACATGTCAATTGTATAGTACAATTTATCATAAAGATTAATTTGCCCTTGAATCAGTGATACAACACTTTTCATATATCCTTTAAACAATGAGTTTTTGTAATAATCTATAAACTCTTTCTCACTACCCGTTATATTCATTAAAGCAATACTTGATACTTTTTTAACATTTGTAAACATTCCCAAACTACAAACAACAATTAATCCTGTGTAATCAATTGCGTCTATTTTCAATTCATTCAATGGGATAATTAGTTTTTCAGACATATCTTGACCATTTTTCAAAGCTTCTACATAATAATCATGTATTTTACTAATTACCGCCTTCAAAGAAAATACGTTTTTTTTGAGAACGTAATCGTATATTATCTCATCCGTATAACCACTGTAGATATAACAGATTATATTGTTTATTGATGATGCTTGGTTCGAATTATTCCAAAACCCATCAAACAAATCATTAAAATTAGTCATTTCTTCTAGTACATAATTAATTATCACTTTAACACCGCCTAAATATAGTTATATCCTATAAGCAGATATACACTTTCATTGCTTGAAGTCAGATTAAATTTCATTAATATGATGTGATTGGTATTATTAATACACGTTACATCTAGAGTTAATTTACTACAAATGCTTCTTCAATTCATTAAACATAAAAATCCCTGCCCTATTAAGTAAGTCAACATAAAATTATTATCTGCCGCAATAACAGGTAATAGAATACTAATCTAAGTTTACTCCTCACTGATATTTTTTTGGCTACGATATTCGGTAGGTGTCATACCAATATATTTTTTGAATAACTTCGAGAAGTAATGGGCATCACTAATGCCAACCTTTTCAGATACTTCATAAGTCTTATAAAATGGATCATTCAGAAGGGTACATGCCATCTCCATTCGCACTTCACTTAGATAATCCACAAAATTCTTATTAAGTTCTTTTGTAAACATACGGCTAAGATAATACGTACTGACAAAAACTTCATCTGCCAAATCTTGCAAGCTAATAGTGGTATTATAATTCTCGTGTATGAAATTGATTGCTCGTTTTAATATGACATTAATGTTCTGTTGATTATATTGATTGACCCGCTTTGTAATACTCATGACCGCCGCTTCCACTAATTCTTGAATCTCAAGAATATTATGACTTTCCTCAATAAGCTTATATAGGGACCTCGTATCATAGCTTAGGTCGTTGGAAGACTGTTCCATTGCCTTTATAGTCAAACGGATATGGTTAATATTATAGACCATGGTCCAATAATAATGCTTGATCTGGTCCGGCTCCGCATTATACCTGATGATTTCTGCATTCAATTCACTTAAGTGATTCTTGACCTGCACTTCATCACCTGCTTGGATAGCTATGGATAACTGCTTTTCATATTTTTCCAGACCGCTGATGTCACTAGGTTTATAGAATCCTTTAATATCTTTATATAATATAATAGAATTGGGTCCCATATAAAATGAATATGCCAAACACGACTCGCACTCCTCGGCCTTGCCATATAATTCATGGGCATCATATCCGATACTACTAATAGTCATCGTCACCGTAAAATTAAAGCATCTTAGTATCAACTGCCCAAGATTAGCCGCTATATGGGCTATTTTATCAGTCTTGATATGCTCATCTTCCTTAGGCTGTATAATCAGTGCTATAATTTGAGTGTTCAAGAGAACCCTTTCAACCCTATATTTATCACTATAAAAATCCATGACCGTGTTGCTCACACCAAATTGATATAGATGTCGTTGATCCTCTTCATCATCCTCAGGTTTAATTTCATCAATGCTAACAAACATCACTAAATACTCTTTTAAAAGCAATCCATACAAACTCATATAACGAGTCAACTCATTATCAGATATTTTACAACCCCTCATTAAGTCGAAGAGTAATTTTTCCTTTAAGATGGGTATGCTTTCTTCAAACTTTTCTTTTAATTCATTTCTCTTTGCAACTTCCGCTTGTTCCATGTTAAGTTCAAATACAGCTCTTTTAAGAATATCGCTTATTTCTTCTATTTTGGACGGTTTTAGTATATAGTCATAAGCACCCAGCTTAATGGCCTCTTGAAGATAACTAAAATCTCGATAGCCCGTTAGAATAATGAACTTACTACCAGGGAGTATCTCTTTACTGACACGTATCATTTCAAGGCCATTAATTTCAGGCATATTAATATCAACGAATACAATGTCAGGTTTCAGCTCTCGAATTTTTTGAATCCCTTCAACCCCATCGGATGCTTCTCCACACACTTCACAGTCATAACTTTTCCAATTAATTATGTTGCCCAGACCTTTTCTAATATATGGCTCATCATCTACTATTAGAACTTTAAACATGTTTCACCCCCAAAGTATGATCATCAAACGGTACTGTTATGATAACTTTTGTATATTTTAATAGTTTACTTTCAACTCTGATACCATATTCTTGGCCAAAAAAGAGCTTTAATCTTCTATTAACATTACGTAAACCGATACCACCCGTGTTACCATGTTCTTCAATCAAATAATCATCTTCTTTACTGCTCATCTGTTCATTAAGATCTTTTAATTGGTCTGTATTCATACCATGCCCATTATCAATAATTTCAATACGGATGTTGCCATCTTTGCGATGAATATCTAGACTGATTTCACCTTTTTTCCTGTTTTTATCAATGCCATGATATATGGCATTTTCCAAGACAGGCTGAAGCATGAGTTTAGGCACTTTCACATCTAATACCGTATGGTCTATATTTTTGGTAAAGGTTAATCGTCCACCGTATCGATTCATCATGATTAAAAAATAACTGTCTACAAAATCTATTTCCTCGCGTAACGCTACTAGTGGAATGCCTTTTCCAATACCAGCCTCAATCAATGCAGATAATGCGGTTACCATCTGACTGATCTCAGGCACCTCATTCAACCTTGCTAGCCAATTAATGGACTCAAGAGTATTGAATAGAAAATGGGGATTAATCTGAGCCTGAAGTGTTTTTAGTTCAGCTTCTTTTCTTGTTAGTTGTTCCTTATATACTTGATTGACAAGGAAATCAATTTCACCACTCATGTCATTAAAGCTTTCACTCAAATAACCAAGTTCATCTTTTCTATCCACATCAATCTCAACATGAACTTTATCTTTTTTCATATGCCGCATGGCATCTACCAATCGATTAATCGGATCAATTATATCAACCGCCATGAATAAACTAAGTACAGAAAGAATCAGCATTGTAACGGCGGATATCACTAAGAAATAATTTCTGAACTCATTCATATCTTCATTGAGTTTAGCTAAGGATATCTCTGTAATAATACGCCAAGGGGGGTGAATGACATCTCTATAACAAACTAAGGAATTACTCTTTTCATCCATCCAATAGCTTGAAATAGTAGTCTCATCTAGTTCGTTCAACTGAGCTAACCGCTCTTTAGTTGGTTGCCCTGTGCCTAATATATAGTCTCCATTTTGAGTAACAATTGCAATCTGTTCCATAAATTCTGTGGATAAATTACTATATACAGAAGCTAAGGCTTCTTGTTTAAGGTTAATAACCAAAACGCCTAATTCTTCATATTGATTAATGCTATAAATAGTCCGAAGTACATATATATTTTCAACTTCATCTGCTTCATTTTTCTCTAAATACCATAGCATCTGCCTAGGACTATCTGATGTAAGTGCTTTTAATGCATCATAATCATCAAAACTCACATTATTAGATCTTCCAGAAACACTGTTGTAATTATAGAGTAAATCATCTGATGAAATGATTGTAACGCCTTGTATCTCATCTCGAGATAAACAGACTTTTCTTAAACTATTATACATACTATCTATTTCGGTCATATTAGAATGCATGCCATTAGCATTATCCTCTAATACTTCAAAAACAATTGGATCATACAGTATATCTTGGGCTGCAACCTCTATATTATCAGAAAAATCATTAAATCTAAGTTCAATCATCTTTAATATATCTACTGAATAATCAATAGATTTCTTCTGAATGATTTCATTGGATGTACGATAGAGCATCATCCCCATGAATAAAAGGGGTATGATAATTTGAATAGAAAAAAGCATCAAAAATTTTTGTTTGATGCTTAACTTTTTATAGAGGATCTTCATCGCTTCTTCCC
>JAQICP010000455.1 GCA_027858555.1 Vallitaleaceae bacterium | reverse complement strand
ACTTGGTGCTAGTAGTTATCCCATTCTAGCTCACTTGAATGAGGTAGGAAAAGCAAGAACACAAAAGCTGGGTGAGATTGCGGTTATTACCAGTGGCACCATTACCCATATGGTTAATAAGTTAGTAAAAAATGGATATGTCGAGAAAGTACAAGACGCAGAAGACAAAAGGGTCTTTTCGGTAAGCATAACCGATAAAGGCAGACAAGTATTTAACCGTGTTCATCAAGAACACATGAAGTATTTAGCTTTTTTATTAGAAGAATTCACTGAAGATGAAAAGTTGCAATTTATTGAACACATGAAGTATTTTGGTAAAAAAATCGAAAGAAAACAAGGAGGCATTAATTATGAGAATGAGTGATTTTAAAGGATTATTTAAAAAGTCTTATGCCGTAATAGATTCAGTAGAAAACCCATATGGTGATTATTACATTGTGAAGGTGATACCAGAAACAGATGTCCAGTGGCATGAAGAAAGGCGATAAGATTAAAGTCGTAGGTCCGTTTGGTTGGTTTAAGATTCAAGACGGCGTATCGCCAATTGTCATGTATGCAGGCGGTGTAGGTATAACGCCTATTAGAGCACTACTTAAGTCCCTTGAAGCTAACACCAGTCGTCCTATTGAAGTGGTATTTGCATCAGATGATTATTATCTGTTTGGGGAGGACCTTGAAATGTTGGCAGGTAAGAATCCTCAGATGATATTACATAAAACAAGGAATAGAACTGAGACAGAAAAGATAATTGACGAACTCGCTAAAGCGTATGGCAATAAGGCATATTATTATAATTCAGGTTCTAGTAAAGCAATCAAGGCAATTAAAGTTCGTCTTAAAAGTAAAGCTATCAATAAGAAGAGAATGATTGATGATATGTTTTTTGGTTATTAGAGACTAGAAATAGTCATACCTTGCGAAACTGGCACAATACGTTTGAGATACAATTCCAAGAGACTCAAATCTGGCAGTTGTCATATAACTAGCTATATGATTATCTGTGAACTGGAATGAACGGGAATGAATCGGAACGAACAGCTACGAATTGGAATAAACAGGTATGAACAGGAACGAACTGCTACGAACTGGAACGAACTGGAATGAACTGGTACGAACTGCTACGAACTGGAACGTATTAGAATGAACCAATATGAACCAATATGTACCGCTATAGACGGAAAAAGAATGATGATCCTGTATGATAAGGCGAATTCATTCTTTTTTTTGTCAAAAATAGCAATTGCCCCTTTTGTATTTCACTAAAAAGCTATATAATGGTAAGCATGTATAAAAGCACATATTTGTGAATAAATAGAAGCAAGGAGATAATAATGGGTAAAACGATAGCTGAAAAAATATTTGATGCACATCAGGTGAATATGCCTTTTCCTGATACGCATGTATTAAGACTGGACAGGGTGTTCTGTCATGAAATTACGACACCGATCGCCATAACCGATCTAATGGCTAGAGATATGGATAGGGTGTTTGACCCGACTAAAATCAAGGCGGTCATCGATCATGTCACACCTGCAAAAGATTCAAAAACGGCGGAGCAGGGCAAGATACTCAGAGACTGGGCAAAACGTCATGAGATTAAAGACTTTTTTGATATTGGTAGAAATGGTGTCTGTCATGCCATCTTCCCTGAAAAAGGATTTGTAAGACCAGGACACACCATCATCATGGGTGACTCACATACTTGTACCCATGGGGCATTTGGTGCCTTTGCGGCGGGTGTTGGGACCACGGATCTAGAAGTTGGTATCTTAAAAGGTGTGTGTGCTTTCCATTTTCCTAAGACAATAAAAATCGTATTAAACGGTAGTATGCAACCTGGTGTCTATGCTAAAGACGTCATACTTTTTGTCATCAAGGAATTAACTGTGAATGGTGCAACTAATATGGTCATTGAATTTACTGGCCCTGTAGTTGATAGCATGTCCATGGAATCCCGTATGACCCTATGCAACATGGCTATTGAAGCGGGCGGTACTTGTGGGGTTTGTTATCCTGATATGACAACGGTTGATTATCTATGGGATTTCATCAAAGATGAATTTGGCACTAAAGAAGCA
>JAQICP010000292.1 GCA_027858555.1 Vallitaleaceae bacterium | reverse complement strand
GTGCTGGGCCGCATGTATGTAGAGGAACGCGCTCATGAAAGTGATCGTATTAAAAACCTTTCAACAGAAATGTTTGCTACCTATCAGGCCAGAATGAAAAGCATAGATTGCAAGCCATTAAAAGCAATGTATAGAAACGATGAAATCAAATGTCAAAAGGTCATTTTTGCAGCAGCAGAAATATTAGACGACATGATAGCTAGAGAAGGCATTATGTATTAATCAGCCGCTTATTACTGATGACCTAATGCTTGTCATTCCGAGGGTCTTATGGTAATATTTATAATTAATGCAGAGAACTATAATAAAGGAGGGTCTTTATGACCACGTCATATAATCACAAAGAGATAGAACAAAAGTGGAGGATGTTATGGGAAGAACAACCTATTAACCTCGAGACACCTGAAAAAGAAAAATACTATTGCTTAGATATGTTTCCATACCCATCAGGAAGTGGGCTTCATGTAGGCCATTGGAGAGGGTATGTACTCAGTGATGTATGGAGTCGTTATAAAGTCTTACAAGGCTATTATGTATTACATCCAATGGGATGGGATGCGTTCGGACTTCCTGCTGAGAACTATGCTATACAACAAGGCGTACATCCTTCAACAGGTACAGCTAAAAATATAGAGAATTTTAAAAGACAATTAAAAGAAATAAGTGCTATTTACGATTGGGACAAGGAACTTAGTACAACGGATACTGATTTTTATAAGTGGACTCAGTGGATATTTGTAAAGATGTTCAATGAGGGATTGGCTTATGAGAAGAAGATGCCTATTAACTGGTGCCCTGATTGTAAAACAGGTCTTGCTAACGAAGAAGTTATTAATGGCGAATGTGAGCGATGTCACTCTAAAGTAACTAAAAAGAATTTAAGACAGTGGATGCTTAAGATTACAAAGTATGCCGACCGTTTATTGGATGATTTAGATAACTTGGATTGGCCAGCAAAAGTCAAAAAAATGCAAGCGGACTGGATTGGTAAATCACACGGCGCTGAAGTGGATTTTAATGTTGAAAATAGCGATAAGAAAATTAAAGTATATACAACCAGACCAGATACGCTTTACGGCGCAACTTTTATGGTACTCGCACCTGAACATGAACAAGTAGCCGAATATACTACTGATGAGCATAAAGAAGCTGTAGAAACATATGTTTTTAATGCTTCACTGAAATCTTCAGTTGATCGATTACAAGACAAAGAAAAAACTGGCGTGTTTACAGGTAGTTATGCAGTTAATCCTTTAAATGGTGCACTTTTACCAGTATGGATTTCCGACTATGTATTAATCGATTACGGAACAGGTGCCATTATGTGTGTACCAGCACATGATGAACGTGACTTTGCCTTTGCTAAAAAGTTTGAATTACCGATCATAGAGGTTATAAGACCTATGGGTAAGGGCGAAACTGAATTACTTGAAGCATATTCAGGTGATGGTATCATGGTGAATTCCGATGTCTTCGACGGTATGCCCGCATTAAAGGCAAAAGATGCTGTCGCTGATTACCTTGAAGAGCATGGCATTGGTGAGAAAACAACTAATTACAAATTAAGAGATTGGGTATTTTCACGTCAGAGATATTGGGGTGAACCAATTCCTATCATACATTGTCCAAAATGCGGACCCGTTGCAGTGCCAGAAACTGAACTACCTGTGACATTACCAGATGTTAAAAGCTATGAACCAACAGGAACTGGTGAATCACCACTTGCAGACATTCATGAATGGGTTAATACAGTCTGTCCACATTGCGGTGGGCCAGGTAAGAGAGAAACCAATACCATGCCTCAATGGGCAGGATCATCATGGTATTTCTTACGCTATGTTGATAATAAGAATACGGAAGAATTGGTATCAAAAGCAAAAGCAAAAGCGTGGTTGCCAGTAGATATGTATGTAGGTGGTATTGAACATGCCGTACTACACTTATTATATGCACGTTTCTATACTAAGTTTTTATATGATATCGGTGTTGTTGAATTCAATGAACCTTTCACAAAATTATTTAATCAAGGCATGATCTGTAAAAACGGTGCTAAGATGAGTAAGTCAAAAGGGAATGTTGTTTCACCAGATGAATTAGTTGAAAAGTATGGCTGTGATTCTTTACGTATGTATGAATTATTTGTAGGGCCACCAGAACTTGATTCTGAATGGGATGATAGAGGTATTGAAGGTGTTTATAGATTTGTTAACAAGTTATGGCACTTGATTCAGGATAATAAAGATAGAGAAGTTACCACAACACCTGAACTGGAAAAAGTGAAAAATCAACTGATTTTTGAGATTACTACAAGATTGAATGACTTTCATTTGAACACAGTGGTTAGTGGGTTTATGGAATATACGAATAAGTTATTAGATTTTTCTAGAAATGCTGGTGGTGTTGATAAAGCCACGCTAGAAGCTTTGATTATATTGTTAGCACCATTTATACCACATATTTCAGAAGAACTTTGGTCACAGATGGGTCACACAGAATCTGTTTTTAAAAACACTTGGCCAGTTCACGATGAAGAGAAGATGAAGGAAGATACAATAGAAATGCCAGTACAAATGAATGGTAAAGTTAAAGTAACTATCGTTATTGGCGTTGATGAAGATAAAGAATCTGTCTTGGCAAAAGCCCGAGAAGCAATTAGTGGTCGTATGGATGGACAGACAATCGTTAAAGAAAT
>JAQICP010000256.1 GCA_027858555.1 Vallitaleaceae bacterium | reverse complement strand
CTTCTCTGGTGTACTGATTAATCACAGCTTCAAATGCCTTAGGTGTCAGTTGCAATTCTTTACGAGTGAGTCCATGTTCTTCTAGTACTTGTGGTAAGAGATGCCTCTTGCCAATCTCTAGTTTTTCTTTGTTTGTATAGCTGGATATTTCTATAATCTCCATACGATCTCTAAGGGGACCAGGTATGGAAGATACGTTATTGGCTGTTGCTACAAAAAAGACATTAGATAAATCATAAGGCACATTCAGATAATGGTCCGCAAATGAATTGTTCTGCTCTGGGTCTAACACCTCTAGCAAAGCACTGGCTGGGTCACCGTTATAGGATGATGATAACTTATCAATCTCATCTAGTATAAAGACCGGATTGGTTGTTCCTGCATTCTTCATACCCCCAATAATTCTACCCGGCATAGCCCCAATGTAAGTCTTGCGATGACCTCTGATTTCAGATTCATCTCTGACACCACCTAAACTGATTCTAATATATTCTCTACCAAGTGCTTCTGCAATACTTTTGCCTAAGCTAGTTTTACCTGTGCCTGGAGGTCCTACTAATAATAAAATAGAGCCTTGTTTTTCCTTCTTAAGCTTCATAACAGCTAGATGTTGAATGATTCTGGTTTTAACTTCATCTAGTCCATAATGTTGTTCTCTTAATATCGTTCTAGCCTTATCTAAGTTAACTTCAGTTACTTCAGGCGCCTTCCAAGGTAAGTCCAATAATAATTCTAAGTAGTTGCGAATAATATTGCTCTCTGCATTGTTTTGGCTATTGCCCTCGAGTTTTCTAAGTTCTGATAGCGCTACTTTTTTAACATCTGCTGGCATACCTGCGGCTTCAATATTTTTACGATAATCCACTTTGCCGTCGTCGTCGTCATCGCTAAGTTCTTCCTGTATCGCCTTCATCTGCTCTCTGAGTAGTTGTTCTCTATACGTCTTGTTAATCTTATTAGAATATCGCTTAGCCATCTCTATCTGCAAATCAATGGCATCTTTTTGTTTCCTAAGTATCTCAATGGCTTGCATACCACGTTTTCTAACGGAGTTAAGCTCCATTAGTTGTTGTTTGTCATTCATTGAAATATTGATATATGGTGCAATCTCACCTAGTATCTGATCCACAGTCCTTAGTTCATCAATGCGTTTTAAAAACGAATCAGAGCCTGGGAATCTTTCACCCAATTCATGAATCAATTTTGTCACGAATTCTAACATGGCACGATGACCTATGTCATCCAAATCAATTTCTTCATATAGTTCGTCACTTATTGCCGTTATGTATTTCTTTGTAAATTCCATCTGATTTACTTGTACTTTGTCTTTAGCAACCACTTTAACCAAGTAGCCATCGGCGGTTGTTTTAATACTATTTAACTCAAGTATGACGCCTATGGCATAAAAGTCATCTGACTTATCACCATCTGAATTAGGTCTTTTAGAAAGTGCGATTGCACTCACAGTTTCATCGTTCATTAATTGATAAAGATAATCCCCATACTTCTTATCAACTGCCAATTTGGTTGTTGATTTGGGGAATATAACCGTTCCTTCTATTGGAATTACAATTAATCTTTCATTATTCATAAGATACCTCCATTGTTGTATTTAATGCTCTGTCTGTTTTTAGCTTAGGAAGACTAACGCTTTCCTACTTTCTCCAAAAGACTCGATAACATGTCTAGCTCATCATCATTTAGAGCGTTCATAATCTTATCAACTGTTTTAAGGAGTGCAATCTGTTCGGATCTTGCCAGCTTCTTACCTTTATCGGTTAAATGAAGATATGAAACGCGTCCATCATACTCAGACTTTTCCTTATATAGACAACTTGATTTTATACATTTATTAACCATCTCTGTTACTGTAGGTTTACTATTATGAGTTAATTTGACTAATTGACTAAACGTCATGTCCTCACAATTATCAATTAATTTTAGATATTCAATCTGTTTAAGGGTAATGTCCATCCCATCACAATCATCTATTAATTGGCAGGTACAATCACCTCTGAGCTTGTACAAACCATAATAAGCTTCATATAACCTATTTTTAGGACAACTCATTTTGTACCTCCATATTAGTTAGTTAGGCATTACCTAACATTATACGCAGTCTCAGAGATAAGTCAAGCGTGTTTTCATAATATATGAATATTTAATAATTCCTTAATAGATAGACTTGTTATCTGACTTAATTCGCCTTATTCATCAAATGTATTTATTAACGAACAAAAGAAAATTCTATTCATTTATGAGAACTATCTGTATATTAAAAAGCAGGATAGCAATCGCTCACCATCCTGCTATTATATTTAGCTTTAATTAGTTTTAATTAGCTTCAATCAGAGATATCTTATCTAATTTGAATCCACCTTTATCAATACCCAGAATCAACACTTTCTTTCCTTTTTCCAGATAAAACGCTTCCGTTCCCAGCACTGCCCAATCGCCAGAACTGCCTGTTGAAGGCAATTCCAATGTTGTATATGATAGGCCATACTGATCACTGAGGGTAATCATGCCCTTTAGTATTTTTGACTGGTATGAGACTTCAAGTATGTAGTCTCCTGAACTTGGAATATCTACCGCATATATAAGCATTTCACCATCATCTAGCCAATTCAAATAACTGATATTATCATCCGTAAATTCTATATCACCAGCCTCGTTGTAATATACTTGATCCACTTCAATATCACCAGGAATCAACATATAATCAATTGCCTGTGTATCGATACTAAATGGTGTCCTATCTGATACATTACCAGCAATATCAATCGCTTCCACGGAGAATGTGTAGTTTTCACCTGCTTCCAAATCATATATTAGCAAAGAAGTATCTGTAGTAGTCTTATACAACTCAGAATCTTTATAAACATTATAATAATCCACTAAATAATTATCGGATGATTGTTCCCATTCAAGTGACACAATTGCACCCTCTACTACCGCACTTGTGATGATTACTTCTGACGGTTTTACCGTGTCAACAACTTCATCCTCAAGTGTATATATACGAACGTAATCCACAAGCATTTGAGCTGGAAAAGCACTATCATCTATGCCATTTGCACCGCCCCAAGCACCCCCAACTGCTATGTTGAGTATCAGATAAAACCCATCAGTATATGGCCAATGAGAGTAATCAACCCCATCATTCGTAAAGGTCAGGTATAAGTTATTATCAATATAGAAATCAATTTGGTACTTAGTCCACTCTATTGCATATAGGTGGAATGTGGCATCAACTTTCGGTATGGTCATCTGTGACGTTGGATGATTGCCTTCTCGCCAGTTAAATGCACCAGTATGTATGGATCCATGTACAATATCCATGTCATAACCAACATGCTCCATGATATCTATTTCACCACTCTTAGGCCATGCTCCATAACGATCCGTAACTGGTAACATCCATATGGCGGGCCATGTCCCCACGCCACCTGGAATCTGTGCCATTACCTCAACTCGACCATAAGTGATATCGTCTATGCTTCTCATTCGAGTAGATGTATAAAAGTTGTTATCAATTCTTTCTTCAAGGGCTGTTATATGAAGATAACCATCCCCTACAGATACATTATCTAGGTCACTGCCTGTGTAATACTGTAATTCACCATTACCCCAACCATTACCACCTGTCTCGTATGTCCAGATTGTATCATCAGGCAGTCCTTCATAATCGAATTCATCCTTTAGTTTTAATTCACCGACCACTCTAACTAGTGACACGCTGGTAATTGAAACATCGCCTTCAGATGTAATCACCAACTGGGGTAGCATATCTGATGTTGTCACAAAAACAAAAGTATCTGAAAGTGTACTCAGTCCAACCTCATATGTCCACTCAAAATATACTTCATCACTCATACTAGAACTTAGTGTAATTATGGCATCGCTTTCTAGATTAAGACCTAATTCTAAGGCATAGGTCTTTTTTTCTTCTATGCCAGGTAACGGGCATACATATGTGTTTATGCCACCATCTGTACTTGGCTCTACCGTAAACTGATCTACTTGTAATTCATTTGTCAGTCCAATTACAACTGCGCCACCTTCTTGTACATCATGTCTTATTACTTCAAAGTCAGATAGCCCATCTTGACTCTCATTAGTCTGAGCCTGACTATCTGTCCCAGTGTCCTCACCGCTTGGTATTTCATCAGCTACATCTGAATCTGTCATTGTTTGCAAGTCCCCATCTTGCCCATCCTTGCAAGCTGTAAGCATGATTACAAATACCAACAAACCCACTACAATTATTTTATTCATATAATCCTCCCTATTTACTAAAGCGCTTTCGTATATCTGTATTATACAAAACTTCCAAAGAACTGGCAAGTATCTCTTGGAATCATTTTTAAGAATTACATGCTTTGCCACTACTCACCATATAAGCTCCTATTGTTGATATATCTATTATAGACCTAATACCTTTTTAATAAATACATCTACAATGTCAGGATCAAACTGGGTACCAGCATTTTTCTTAATTTCACCCACTGCTACTTCAACAGACATAGCTTTTCTATACGGTCTATCAGAAATCATGGCATCATAAGCGTCTGCAATAGCGATGACCCTAGCACCCCAACTGATTTTATCACCTTTCAGCCTTTGAGGGTAACCGGTGCCGTCCCATCTCTCATGATGCGCAAGGATATATTCCGCTATACTATAATACTCACTGGATGTACTGAGCAATCGGTAGCCTGTTTCTGGATGATGTGTAATCTGTACCCACTCTTCTTCTGTCAGTTTGTCCCCTTTATCTAGGATAGCTTCATCTATGGCTATCTTCCCTATATCATGCAATTCTCCAGCAATCTTAAGTTCATTAACAATATCCTCATCTACACCGTAGGCTTTGGCAATATCTACACATATGGTACTGACTCTATTGGAATGCGCCGCCTCTCTGGGGCTTTTGATTAACAACGTATTATGTATGGATCTAATGACGGCACTACGCTTACTAGCACTTTCGATAATTTTCTTCTGGTACATCAAGTCCTCTGCCTTTTTTAGAACTTTCTGTGCATCTTGATTTAGACTGGTTTTTGTGTCAACACCAAAAGATATCGATATATTGACATCCATAATCATTTTTTGCTCAAGTGAATTTTTAATGCGTTTTAACATCTGGTTCGCTGAGTCTGTGTCCGTTTTGGGAAGCAAGATAACAAACTCATCACCCCCTGTTCTTGCTATGATGTCATCTGCACGACATTCCTCCTTGAAACCAGTTGCAACTTCCTGAATCAATACATCACCTGCCGCATGACCAAAAGCATCATTGATGGTTTTTAGACCATTGATATCCGCAAACACAAAAGAGAAGGGCAGATTTCTCTCGTGATCTAATCTTGCCAACTCTTCTTCAAGAAATCTTCTGTTATATAGACCAGTCATATGATCACAGTAGCTCAAGTATTCGATTTCTTTTCGCTTTTCTTTCTTTTCACTAAAATCTCTAAAAACAAGTACAGCACCAACTAATTTGCCATCTTTGTCCTTAATTGGTGCAGCTGTATCTTCAATTGGTCGTTCTCGTCCATACCTTGATATGAGCAATGTGTGATTGGCAAGTTCAATAATTTGTCCTGTATCAAATACCAACTGAACCGGGCTTTCTACGGTTTCTCGTGTATACTCATTGATAATTCTGAAGACAATTTCAAACCGCTGTCCATATGATTTTTTAAGTTCCCATCCCGTCAGCGTTTCTGCTACAGGATTCAGATATTCTACAATGCCCTTTTCATCAACGGCAATAACACCATCACCTACGGAGGATAAAGTGGCCATTAATTTTGCTTCGGAGATACGAATATCGTTGTATTGATGTGCAATCTTCTCTTGCCTCATCCTGAAGACTCTAAAAATACCAAGTGAAGCAAAAGATATTGTCAACGTAATCATAGTTTGGGCAGGATGATAAGTTGTCCAATTATCAAATTCAGTTAACATGTTCCATGCATATATATTTAGAACAATATTTGCAACTAAATATATGATGAGCATCTCAATTCTTGAATAAATCAATATAATCATCAATATAAGGAATGATATCGTCATTACAGCAGGTCCAATGAACTCGTAGAACTCAATATATGAAAATATCAAAATCGCTGAAATGAGCATGGCATAAATATACATTTTTACTACTTCATTTCTTATTCGCGAAAAGACGATAAAAAATGTCGCCACTACAAACAAAACAATGCTACCCCGTATAAATGTGAGGAGGTCAAGCTCTTTCATAAGTAAACTCATTAGAATAATCGATATTGATCCCATATATATCGAAATCGCTGCAATGACAGAAACGAATTTATTCTCATTCTTTAAAGAAGCTTCCGCATCCATTGATTCACTGATACTATTGTAAAAATTGGTTTTCTTTTGTACCTGCATATATCTCCCTTTAATTGGTACCCTGATGGATTTTTTATAATCATTACTTCTAAATGTTATCATTTATGATTCTGATAATCAATAGTCGGCTGATATATCGTTAGCAACCTACCACGGTTTATGTCGAAAACTCAAGTTGAAAATTCTAGCAATACTTATTATTTAATGATAAACTATAAGTATCAATTACTTTAGGAGGTATTTATATGCGTTACGAGATTAAAGGTGGTAGCTTACCAGTCGTCATTTGTCATTTAGACCCTGGTGAATCATTCGTGTCCGAGTCTGGTGCCATGGGTTGGATGTCTGATGGTATTACAATGGATACTAATATGAAGGGTGGTTTATTGAAAGGTCTAGGTCGTGCTATGTCAGGTGAATCTGTATTCCTTAATACATTCACTGCAACAAGGTCCGGTCAGATTGCTTTTCCTTCATCATTTCCAGGCAAAATAATTGCAAAACAGTTACAGCCGGGTGAAACATTGATTTGCCAAAAAGGTGCTTTCCTTGCAGGTACGTCTGCCATAAGCTTAGAAGTTGCTTTCCGGAAAAAACTTGGTACAGGTTTTTTTGGTGGTGAAGGTTTTATTTTACAAAAAATCACTGGTCCTGGTTTAGTATTCTTAGAATTCGATGGTCATGTTGAAGAAATAGTTTTGGCTGGTTCTGAAAAGATCAAAGTTGATACAGGTAATGTGGCTATGTTCGATGCCAGTGTTGGGTATAACGTGGAGATGGTCAAAGGTGTCAAAAATGTTTTGTTTGGTGGCGAAGGTTTATTCCTGACTACCCTTACAGGTCCTGGCACAGTCTATGTGCAAAGTATGCCAATTCAGAATTTGGCTGGTCAATTATCCAGGTATTTTACGACTTCAAAATAATAACTTCACATATTAATGATTACTATTTGTAGTCTCATATTTATAACAGATTAAATATATGTGCAATAAATATCTAATCTAGATAGCAAGTGAGATTCACACTTACAAACGATAGAACTGACCAAACCCATTTTTAAAGGTTAGTTCTATTTTTTGTGTTTCAACTAGGTGAGATATATACGCTTTGATGGTACTGGTCAGAATCATATACTGGGTTGGATTCCCATTGATGCGCAATTTTTTAGCCACATCAAAAAACAGCCTGTCAATACCTTTGGGTTCGTCTAAAAAGTCATAAATCATTTCAATATTTTCATGAACTCTTTTTCTATTCAAAACAACTAAATCAGTAATATCTGTTGATAAATCAGCATGACTGGGCACATAATAGGCTGCCTCATATTTTTCAAGCACATCTAAACTATCCAAGAATTGTTGGACATGATACATGAAGAAAAAGCCATATTTTTCAATAATCGTTTCAGAAAATAGGCTGTCACCCAAGTAAACCACATCATCCTCTGTATGAATGCCAATACATGACCAAAAATGTCCCGAAAGATCCATTGTCTTAAACGTCTGACCATGCCCGGTAATTGTGTCTCCAGGTTTAATCATACTAGTCACACGGGAGGACTCGGCTTGAACATACTTGTTCCTCAGGGATTTAAAGGGATGGGCCCCATATAAGTACATTGGTTCAAACAGAGTGTGATTGATAACTGTACTTTCAATTTCAGTTGCAATGATATCACAATTATAATGCTTTTGTAGAAATGCATTGCCACCTATATGGTCAGCATTTGAATGGGTATTAATGATACTTACAAGTTCTAATTCATTAGCCACTAGCAATTGCTTAATCTTTCTACCAGCCTCCAAGTCATTACCTGAATCTATAATGGTTGCTTGATGATCACGAGCAAAAACGCCTATATTAACAGCACCAGGTATCATATAACTATTGCCTACTATATGTTTTAATGTCATATTATTCTCCATTTCAAGTGTAATTCGCTATTGTTACTATGATGATTTATATACTCTATCAAATAATATATCTAAGCGCAACTTAAATTCCACGTAAGAACAAAGTGTACTTCCAGTGCGCGTTTTCTCGCAGAAAAATTGTTATGGCATGGCAAGTTTCTAGCCGAACTTGCCTACCCCATAAAACAAAAATACTTATTGTATGCTAATAGCATACCTCACATGTTTATTCATCCATTATAATAAACTTAACACTCACTACTATATGAGGGTTTGCGAGGGTTTTAACACTTCTCTAATCACTTCTTAAGTCACCTCTATATTATCACTTCTACACATATCCATTCATTTCATGAGGGGGCAGATTATTGTCCCTTTTTCTTTATGCCTTCTCAACTGGAATATAGACATCTGCAAATAACTCGCCTTGCCTCAAAAAGTAATACTCAAAATCATCGCCAACACCCCTCGTGTATTCCGAGTTCTGTAACCATATGCCATATATATAATCCCATATGCTTTGTACGGATTGGGTAATTGGTCTATAAGCAGAAAACACCGCATATGTGGTTGCTGGTATCGTATAATTAATAAAATCAACCTCTTGATTACCAAACATATGAACAGGAACACCGATCATGAATTTGAAACGATTCGTCTGGGAATACTTGTATATGCCAAGGCATTCACTCTCATATTT
>JAQICP010000231.1 GCA_027858555.1 Vallitaleaceae bacterium | reverse complement strand
GATCAAAGCCTTTTAATTGACCGCCACAGCCCAAAATAAAAACTGCATTCGTTGGTCGATTACCATTAAGGGCAATAATTTTTTCACTAATATCATTAACTAAAGACGTCATTGCAGGTACTAATTTTTCTCTTACCTCTGACAGTTCAACTTTATGCTTCCTACCGAGAATATCTTTGAATGATACCTCTTTGCTTTTGCCAGAAGATTTTATTTTTATTTTTTCAGCTGTTTTGAAATCTATTAAATATTGATGGACCAGACTTTCTGTAATCTCATCACCAGCAATCGGTATCATACCATAGGCAATTATACTGCCGCCTTTAGTGATCGCAATATCAGACGTACCGGCACCGATATCAACTAAGGCAATATTGAGCAATCTATAATTAGGTGGAATTGCAACATCGATGGCTGCAATCGGCTCTAGTGTTAGATTTTTGACTTCTAGGCCAGCTTTATGAACAACTTGATATAAGCTTTCAATGACTTCTTTAGGTAAAAATGTTGCTAGTACATCAGCGCCAATTCTTTTACCTTTATGATTCTCTAAGGTTGAAATCTCATAGCCATTCAAAAAGTAATTAGAAACAGTGTAACCAACACAATGGAATCCAGAATCTTCTTTATTACCACTTTCATGTATCTCTTGATGTGCTTTTTCAATGCCTAATAATTCAAGGGCATAGATACGGTCGCTATCAATAATCGTATTGGTATCAACCTCTTGTTCAACATGAATCTGACATGTTTTAAGCACACGCCCCGCGGCCGCGATACTGACTTCTTTTAAAGGAAATCCTATCTGTTTCTCAAGTTCAGATTTAACCTTCTGTATGGTGCTAACCACTCTTGTTACATCATGAATCTGGCCATCAATCATTGACCTGGTATCATGCTCTAATTTATAATCTGCAATCACATTGAAGCTACCGACGGCCTTATATCCTACGATACCTACAACTGATCTTGTACCTATATCAAGTCCAAATATAACTTGCTCCTTAGAAAATCTAGTATCCATCATCTGTCACTCCAAGTCTTTATTTCTGTTCTGGCAATCAATTATATTAACTGCTAGACTTATCATATCACACTGTCGTTCCTATAATCAATTGGGTAGTGCTTGTAAATTAGCAATAATCAAACTATTACTGAGCGTCGTATATATATATATGATCCATATTGTTATAAACATCATCTGTTGATGGTCTGAGCAAGCCATAAACATGTTCATTAGTCAGGATGGCTGAATTACTAAATGCAATAGGGAAATAAGGCAATTCAGTTGCAAACAAATCATTGAATGCCTCTATCTTGTCTTTTAGTATATCCACATCACTTGATGTATATATAGCCTCAAGCGCTAAATCCATCTCCAGATTACTGTAATTGATGAAATTATAGCCAAGCTCCGTATATTTACTATGAAATAACCCCATATAGTCAGGCTTCTCAGATATTTTCCAGCCTGTCAGTACCAGATCATAGTCGCCCATGTCTAAAGCTGCATAAAAACCTTCACGATCCAGCTGGTCAATCACTAGCTCAATCCCAAGCTCTGCTAAGTCATCCATAATCATCTCTGCCATACCCATTCGCAACTGATTGCTACTATTAACCAATAACCTTAACTGGATATTTTCACCATTACCTAAGATAGGATCTTCAAAAAATCCATCATCATTACTATCGACAAGATCAACCCCGTCAAGTAATGCTTTGGCGGTAATTAGATTGCCATCATATATAATCTCTCTATCGTCCTCTGATAACAAATAATTATCAGGATGCAAGATCCCATCTGTTATGACACCATGGTCAAGATATTGTGTGGATAATATTGCTTCTCTGTCAATTGCATATGCAATGGCTTGTCTAAAATCAATATCATTCAGCAATTCACTTTGGAAATTAAAGCCAACGATATCAAGGTAGGAGGTGGTATATTCTATTGGTTTAACCTCAATCTCAGAATAGGTACGCCAATCCAATTGAGAAGGCACATACATGTCAATTAATGCTTGTTCAAAAGCTGTACGCTCCGCAGATTCTTCCCTGGTGATGACACATTCAATCTGACTAATATATGGCACTGCCTCATGCCACCCTTCAAAAACTTCAAGTTTCAGGTTTTGCATGGCAGTAAAATCCACTTCCTTATAAGGTCCGGTGCCATTAGCCAGTAAGGGGTCAAATTCATCAGAATTGTTATATGCCTTTGATACAATAGGAATATTCATATCGTATAGATAGAATGCATAATTTTCATCAAAGTAGATAATCATTTCATTATCATCTACTATTGTCATATAAGCAACATTAACTAGCTTGCTTGCGTATACACCCGTATTTTTCTTCATCTGATCGATTGTATACTTAACGTCATTTGTTGTTAAAACCGAACCATCATGAAACAGAATATCTGCTTTTAATCTTATTGCCAACGACTTGTTAGCGGCATCATATTCATAGCTTTCAACAAGTACAGGTACGGGCTCGAATTGCTCGTTGATTTTGAATAAAGGTTCATATATGAGCCTAAGTACTTCATCCACACTCTTATTCGTATTATCAATTGGTGACATGGTTGTAGGATTCTCCATTGCGAGTTTGATTGTACCGCCATAGGTTGGTTCAATCACAATAACAGCCGGGGGTTCTTCAATAACCTGATCGCTATCACTATCATCAATGGGCGTGGTAACTATGTTTCCGTCAGAGTCTACCAAATCAGCATTGTCATCAGATATATCTAGGTCCGTATTTTTGCAAGCAACTATTACTAATAAAACACTGATCATCACCATGGCCAACACCAAGGGCTTAATTATTAAACTTTTTAACTTCATTTTAGTCCTCCAAATTAATCTGCTTACTATATTCTTTAAATCACTTATTTTGCGTAAGGTATGCTACCTCATTATAGATTTGGTTTAAACAACTTTCCAAACTATCATTATTATTTAGTATGACATCTGCATATGTCTCATAAAATGCCACTTCTGGTTGAGCTTCCATAATTCGTTCAATCTGTTCCTTACTTATATGGCGACTCTGAATCAATCGCTTAACCATGATATCAACGTCAACTTTTACATACCATAATCGGTCTATCAGGGGCATGAATTCATCTACAATCAGTAGTGCTGCCTCAATCATTATGAAATCATAACTATCCTGTTCCTTCAGATAATCAATGGTTTCCTTTAAATAATCAAACACAACCCTATGTATGATCCGGTTTAATGCTATTAGCAAGTTATGGTCTTTAAAAACAATGTCACTAACTACCAATCGATCAATGAAACCATCTTCATCAATGATACGCGTGCCTAATAAGTCAATAACCTGCTGGTATGCGAGGCCGGTTGGCATCATGGATTGGTGCCCGACCTCATCATCGGATATGATATAGGCATTATATAAATTTTCAAAAACATTTGCTAGAAGGGACTTACCAGAGCCAATGCCACCAACCAATCCTATAATAATCATATACTTTCCCCTTAATATTACTTTGCATCATACCAGTTCTTACCAATATGCGCATCAACTGTTAAAGGCACACTGATATGTGTTGCTTGTTCCATCTCTTCAATTAGTAATTGTTGTACCTGTAGACTCAACGCTTCTTTAACCTCTATCACTAACTCATCATGGACTTGTAATATCAAGTTAGCATCTAGCTTCTCAGCGTCAAGGCGTTTGTACACATTAATCATAGCGACTTTCATAATATCCGCAGCACTTCCTTGAATCGGTGTATTCATTGCAATCCGCTCTCCAAAAGCCCGCTGCATAAAGTTACTAGAGCTGAGTTCTGGAATCGGTCTAACCCGGTCATACATGGTTGTTGTATAGCCACGTTCTTTGGCATCTGATACCGTTTTGTCCAAGAAAGATTTGACTTTTGGATACTTTTCAAAATACTGCTCGATATAATTAGCGGCTTCCTTGACTGGAATATTTAGATCTTGACTGAGACCGTAAGGACTAATACCGTAGACAATACCAAAATTAACCGCTTTGGCATTACGTCTCAGTGTGGTCGTAACCGCTTCGTATGGCACATGAAATACTTTGGCAGCTGTGATTGCATGGATGTCTTCACCATCATTAAATGCCTTGATAAAAGTTTCATCACCTGATAGATGGGCTAACAATCTAAGTTCAATCTGAGAATCATCGGCATCTACAAAAACGTAGCCCTCTTTAGGTACAAAGACTTTTCTAATCTCTCTTCCTATGGGTAGACGGATCGGAATGTTCTGTAAGTTAGGGTCTACGCTGCTTAAACGGCCCGTTGCGGCCGTTTTCTGGCTATAAGTAGTATGAATGCGCCCATCTGAACTAATGTAGTTAAACAAGCCATCTGCATAGGTAGATTTGAGTTTAGCTAAAGTCCTATAACTCATTACTTGGTCAATGATAGGATGCTTATCCATTAATTTTTCTAGGACGCCAACCGCTGTTGAATAACCGGTTTTTGTTTTTTTCGCCATGGGCAAATTTAATTTTTCGAATAAAATCACACCTAGTTGCTTTGGTGAATTGATATTGAAGTTTTCTCCTGCCAGCTTATATATTTCCGTTTCAACCAATTCGATTTTGGCACCTAGCATGGATTGATACGCCTTTAGTGCACTCACATCAACTTTAATACCTACAGATTCCATACTTTTCAACACATATAGTAAAGGCAACTCAATCTCCATATATAAATCTTCCATACCGATGTCCGCCAAAGAGGCTTTCATAATCTGAGCTAATTTCTTAAGATAAAATGTACCAAGAGACAAGTAGTTCATACGCTCTGTTTCATCTATGAGATTCATGGAAATATTAGATTTACCCTTACCTAGTTTTTCAATTAAACTTAAGTAGGATTGGTTCATATATTCACTTACCAAATCATCAATGCCGTAAGTATCTGTATTAGGGTTAATAAGATAACCCACAACTGATAAATCATATAAATTAAGATGCATTTTCTTATAATTTATGTGATGAAGCTGAGACTTTAAATTATAGGTAATGACTTCTTTTGAATCGTCATCTAATATGGCACTCACAATATTAAAAAGTTGATCCACCTGCATCATGACTTGATCGGCATAATAGACTTTTTCATCTGCATATAGGGTAAGTGCTACAAATCCTTCATCTATGTATAGGTCATAACAAAGCTCATCAGCTTTCTTGATAGCCTCGTAAAAGACCGCCTGATTTTCCACTGGAATAATCGTTATGTCGTTAATGACTTCTTCCATTACACTGTCTTCAATTGCAAACCTATTGTAAAATGTTTTCAATTCCAGTTCTTTAAAAACGTGATAGGCTTCTTCATTGAACATCTCTTCAATCTTTGTCTCGCCCAGGGGTAGTGCTACTTCGCAATCAAGCTTGATTGTTGCCAGCTCTCGGCTAAGCAATGCTATATCATAGTTCCCTTCAAGTTTACCAGCAATATTGGGTGTCAACTCACTTAAGTGCTCATATACACCTTCTATTGTCTTGTACTGATGAATCAATTTTGAAGCAGTTTTTTCACCTATGCCTGCAACGCCTGGAATATTATCGGAACTGTCACCCATTAAGCCCTTAACGTCTATGAATTCTTTTGGGGTCACATTATATCGTTCCATGACTTCTTGGTCATAATAGCTTTCTGTCGTTGTTTGACCTTTTGAAGTTTTTGGTATGTTAATTTTGATATGCTTGGTTGCTAACTGTAGCATATCCTTATCACCAGAAAGAAGGGTTACTTCATACGATGCACCCTGACCCATATATGCTAAAGTGCCAAGGACATCATCTGCTTCATAACCTTCAATTTCACAAATAGAAATATTCATTTTTTTAAGTAATGATTTGATGAGTGGCATCTGTTCTCGTAATTCATCTGGCATGGAAGACCGATTGCCTTTATAGGCATCATATAGTTTATGACGAAATGTTGGCGCTTTCAAATCAAACGCAACTACCACATTAGTGGCCTCTTCCTCTTCAATGGTTTTAAATAGTATATTAAGGAAACCAAAAATACCATTGGTGTGAACCCCTTTTGAATTAGTCAGTTCCCTAATGCCAAAAAAAGCCCTGTTCATAATACTATTACCATCTATCAGTAATAATTTGTCTGATTTATTCATATTAAGTATTTTACCGTCCTTTTTAACCTTGTATTGCAATGCTACCTTAATCAAATCATGTCATCTGACCGCAATATGGGCGTTTCATTTTAAACAACGTTTAATCACTCACTATTATAACAAATGAGTAGCGCTTTGGGAACCTAAAAAAAAAGAGAGCTAGATTACTAGCTCCCAATATTATTAAGTACTTTTATTATGAAAAAACAATCGGTATATGATTATGCCTATTAACACGACACCAAATCCAATAAGGATGTAAATCACAATATCTAGGACACTTTGACTTTTGGTATCATCAAACGTCTCTAGTTCTTCACTGTATACGACATGCTCATCAAGACTATCATCACCATATTCAACGGACAAGGCATTGTCGCTCTTTTCTTCAGAAACCGGAGGATTAACACCACCCACCATGATAGCATCATTCGCATCACTCGGCTCTTCGGCGGTGGCGTCGGTGGTACCAACATCGTCAACTGTAATCGTGTCACCTTCATCAGTTTCAGTTGTACCGTCTGGTACAGGCATTGGAGCTGCATCTTCAGTTGTTATCATGGTACTCTCTGATACTTCAGTATCCATCATAGGCGCCTGGGCCATATCACTGGCAGCATCAGAACTGGTTACTTCATCACTAAACCGCTCTTCTTGATCTCTATCTGCTTTTGTAGCGACTTCAAATGGACTATGTGTACCAGTTGCACCATCAGCAGAATTATCTGTGGCCATTATAGTGTCTTCATTCGTTTTATTAAGCTGCAATATATCATTACCACTTATGACACTAAAAACCACAAATAAAAGGAAGGCAGCTGCTACAATAGATGTAATTGGTTTGATCCACCTATATGGATGTTTGACTGGTGTTTCCTGGTGAATTCTTTTCATGATATCATGATGTAAAGTATCTGGTATAGCTATTTCATCTATTGAACTTAGCTCTACAATCATGTTTTTCATAAACTCATATTCCGCAGCACACCCATGACAACTATCTAGATGTGCTTCAACTAATGTAATTTCTTCAAGTGTTAAACTACCATCTATATAATCATTCATCATGTCCAATATTTTAGAACATTCCATTGTATGGCCTCCTTTCTTCTATAATATTACTTACTATCATTACGATTTTAACACCTAATTATATGACGAGCTAAGTTGTGTTTTGTTCCCTATTACTAATTATTATTTCTTTTAGTGAATTTCTTGCTCTTGCAATTCTGGATTTCACAGTTCCCAGACTGCAATCTAGTATCTCGGCAATCTCATTATAATTATATTGATTGATTTCTCGAAGAATAATAATTGCCTTATGCTCTGTGCTGAGCTGATTAATTGCTTGTCTTACTTCTCCTACTGTTTCATCTTGAAGGCTACGC
>JAQICP010000167.1 GCA_027858555.1 Vallitaleaceae bacterium | reverse complement strand
CAATGATTTTTGCTGGCATTGGTCTAGTTGCTTCTATGGTCGGTATTTTATTCTTAATTCTTAAAAAAGTTTCTGAAAAGCCTCATAGAGAACTTAATATCTCTGTTTGGGTGTCAGCGGGAACAACTATAATTGCAACTGGTATCTTAACTTTTCTTTTCTTTAAAGATAGTGGATATGAAGTCTTAGATTTCAAACTAGGTGTTATGTCACCTTGGTTTGCTGCTATTCTTGGTATCGTTAGTGGTATTGTAATTGGTCTGTTAGCAGAGCATTACACAAGCTATGACTTTAAACCAACACAATCTATAGCTCATGCTTCTGTAAGAGGAACTGCACTTACAATTACAGAAGGTTTAGCTGTTGGTATGAAATCAACTTTTGCTCCAGTTGGCGTACTTGCAATCACTATTCTTTTAGCTAATGAGTTTGCTGGACTTTACGGTGTGGCTATGGCAGCAATCGGTATGTTATCATTTGTTGCGGCTACCGTATCAGTTGAAACAAATGGTCCAATTGCATACAATGCTGGTGGTATCAGTGAAATGTCTAAATTAGACCCATCAGTAAGAAAAATAACAGATAAACTTGACTCAGTTGGTAACACAACTGCAGCAATTGGTAAAGGCTTTGCTATTGGTTCAGCAGCACTTGCAGCTTTATCCTTATTAGCATCTTACCTATATTCACAAGCAACTCATGGTGATACTGCGGGTACTTATACATTATCACTTGACATCATTAATACTTATACATTAGCTGGTGCTCTAGTTGGTGCAGCTATGCCTTACTTATTCTCAGGTATGTTAATACAATCAGTATCTAATGCTGCTAATAAGATGGTAGAAGAAGTTAGTCGTCAATTCAAAGAAATTCCAGGTATCTTAGATGGTTCTGCTAAACCGGATTATAAGCGTTTCATTGAGATTTCTTCACAAGGCGCATTAGCTGAGATGAAAGTTCCAGCTATCATATCTGTTGCAACACCTATCGTAGCTGGTTTCATCTTTGGACCAAAATTCGTTGGTGGTTTATTAGTTTGTACATTATTATCAGGTATCTTGTTAGCTTTATTTACTGCTAACTCAGGTGGTGCTTGGGATAATGCTAAGAAGTATATTGAATCAGGCGAGATTGAAGGTCATGGTAAAAACACACCTACACATGCAGCAGCAGTTGTTGGTGATACAGTTGGTGACCCACTTAAAGATACAGTAGGTCCATCACTTGATATCTTGATTAAGATCATGTCAGTTATTTCATTGATTACAGTATCAATTTTCCAACAGTACAACTTAGTTGATTTTATTAAAGGTTTATTATAGAAATAGATTAATGATATTAAGGCAGTTCTCATATTGAGAGCTGCCTTTTTTGTGGTTCTTTACAGTTTGCTTTAAATTATGAGGTGGTGATTCGAAAGAATCATCACCTTTTACTTATGGCAGACATTCGCGGGATAGGTATGATTTTATTAATAAAAGCAATTATATTATGGTGACATAATTCGAAGTATTACGAATTTTTGATTACTGAAGACAATTATAGGTTCGAAATGAAGAATGCGTAGAAGTATGATATAATTATCAAATAATATCAAGTACACTGTAATGAGGTGATGTGATGGGAAAAGATAGAAAAAACATTGCTGTGATTATGGACACCATGGATGGTGTTTATCAATCAAGGATCAGCAACAGTCTAATAGAATATGGTGAAAACAAAAACTTCAATTTAATATTTTATTCTGGCATGGCATCAAATTCGCAGAATAATATAATGTCTGAACATAATGCAGTTTTTCAATTGTTTAATAAAAATAAATTTGACGGCTTAATTTATGTGCACAGTTCTTTGGAGATATATGTTGGTAAAAAAGGTATAAAGCGATTGGCAAAAATGTGTGGAGAACTTCCCACCATTAGTTTATCTGTTAGTATAGATGGTGCGAAGAGTATAATTATTGATAATTTTGACTCTATGTATAAAATGACACAACATGTACTGACAAATCATGATTATAAAAGAATTGCCTTTATATCAGGACCACTTAAGAATAATGAGGCGGTAAGTCGCTATAATGGCTTCAAATCTGCCATAGATGTTGCACAAAAGCCTTTTAATAACCATTACTTTTTTGAAGGCGATTTTCTACCGAATTCAGGTATGAGTGCAATTGATTATTTTGCCAAAACACCATTGGAGATGCCAGATGTCATAATTGCAGCCAACGATGAGATGGCAATAGGTGCATTGATGCGATTAAAAGAACTTGGGTTTGACATTCCAAGTGAGGTTGCCATAACAGGTTTTGATAACATTGAGACCTCCAAATCATTCTTTCCTTCAATCACAACAGTTAATCAGCCTTCTATAAATATGAGTAAACATGCAATTGAGTATATGGATCAGCTTTTACATGGCGAGTCCGATCTTGTGCCAAATGAAAAATATGTTTCAGGTGAACTGATAATAAGAGAATCATGTGGTTGTTTTTCAATTGTTGACAGCATATATTCTAATAAAAGAAACATGGACATATCAACGATAGAAGAAGATGAATCGCCACAAGCCTTTCCTCTTAGTGCTTATAAAGAGGATATTGTTAATATCCTTATAGAATTTATTAACCCTGGTACAAAACATCAAGAAAAGTTTGATACCTATTTTAGAGAGCTAATTGATGGATTGAATAGAGACATACAGCTTTTTGAAATCGAGGGCGATTTCCTTAGAGTTTATAGTAAAATAGTGAATTACGCTATTGTACATACACAATTACATTGCGATTGGCACAAACTGATGATGAATTTAAGAAGTTACCTGTACGGAATTATCACCAATATTCAGGTGATTTCATTTTTGGATGATTTGTTTATACAAGTGGCTTTAATTAATGGCAGTAACCTAAGTCGTAAAGAATCATTAGAGCACTTCCTATTTAAAAAAATGTATATAAAATCTAGAACAGTTAT
>JAQICP010000120.1 GCA_027858555.1 Vallitaleaceae bacterium | reverse complement strand
TTTTAAATTGAACGTGAAAATCAGTTTTCTATACTGGATGATCCTTTTGGTTGGGTTTAGTTATATTGGATATAGTTTATATAGCCTAACGTTATTGAATACATCGACTTTGGTAGTTGTCGCTCTGTATTTTGGGTTGGTAGAATTGTCTATACTGACTATGTATGGTTTCGTTTTATTAGCAAAATTCGAAATAAACATAGGGGAAATGATTATGAAATCATTGCTATATGGGCATAAGCATATCTTAACAACCATTACTATTATCAGTGTGATAGGCGCTAATGTTTGGCTGATTATCTATGTTCATCCATTGTTTATCATAGTAGGGTTTGGTATAGCAGGATATGTCATCTCTAGGTTGGTTTTAGAATCGGTTGTACTAAAATACGTAGATAAAGAAGAATTAGATAGATATGATGGGGAATAGATTTGGATAGAAGGCGAATATTTTTATGTTGGACAGCTTCAAGGCGGAAACATCAATGTGAAATAAATAGGTTTAAGACGTACATCTAGCTTGTTGCGTAGTCTTCTAGTATCTCGTTTCGCTATACTAACGTTCTATTGTAATCGCAATTTCTATTAGGTATACTATGATTAGAAGATTATTACAATAAATCTAAAAGGAGAAATACTATGATATCAAGTAAAGATTTATTTTCTTTAAAAGGCAATACAGCTATTGTAACTGGGGGCACGAGTGGCATAGGTCGCTGCACGGCAGATTACCTAGCTTCTGCAGGTGCTAATGTTGCCATTATAAGTAGACATGCTGACATGGCAAAGACGGTTGCTAAGGC
The DNA here is from genome assembly GCA_027858555.1 of Vallitaleaceae bacterium. Classification (GTDB taxonomy): domain Bacteria; phylum Bacillota; class Clostridia; order Lachnospirales; family Vallitaleaceae; genus JAQICP01. The sequence goes on along the minus strand of JAQICP010000120.1, from coordinate 9,262 downwards.
AATTTCTGAAGAATATGATGTCCTAACGGTTGGTATCGGTTGTGATGTGTCTGACCCAGTTGCTGTCGACCACATGATCGATACTGTTTCTAGAGCCATTGGAACAGCAGATATTCTATTGAACAATGCCGGCATCAATATTAACGGGAGTGCACTTGAACTGAACTATGAGGATTGGCAACATATCCTTGATGTGAATGTTAACGGTGTTTTCCTAACCGCCAGAGCTTTTGCTAAGAAACTCATTGCTGAAAACAAGCAAGGCTCCGTTATCAATATGGCCTCTATTTCTGCTTCTATCGTCAATCTACCACAATCGCAAACCGCGTATAACACTTCTAAAGCCGCAGTTGTGCACATGACAAAAACATTGGCCATTGAATGGGTGAAGTGGGGCATACGTGTCAATGCAGTTAGCCCAGGATATGTCTGGACTGAGATGAATCAGATTGTCCCAAAAGAGATCAGTGATGTATGGATGGCGTCCACTCCTTTTAAGCGATTTGCAAAGCCTGATGAAATAGCAGGAGCTGTAATTTACTTTGCAAGTAAAGCATCAAGTTACACAACGGGCAGTGAACTCCTTGTTGATGGTGGCTTTACCTGTTTGTAAATCTTGCTTCCATAGTTAATGTTTTTAGGGATGACGCTGTAGAGGATCAAGTTGGAGTATTAGAAATTGCAAGTGCATATATGATTTTCGTTTTTCGGCAAACTTAAGTATTGTTTTGATTCTAGCCTAGATTTATGCTATTGTATAAGTAAATAAAGCGTTAACAGATTCATACTCAACGATGAAATGGATTGTTAGCTGAGGCATACATGAGGAGATATCTGATATGGGAGATGGGCGGTATTATACGGCAGCACAATTCTTAAGTGTTATCTATTTGACGTTTATTATTATTTTCATGGCAATAAGGTTAGTGCAGAACCTATATAGAGGATCGGATAGCAAAATTAATAGAGCATTTTTTGTAATGGATTTAGGATTGCTTCTATTAGGGCTTTTATACTTTTTTGAATCAATACTTGTTTCCCAACATACAGCATATATTAGTCGATTAATCAGTAGTATGTTACTCGTAATTATGAATTTTATGATGTGTTTTTTTGTGATTAACCATATCATCGGCATTCATTCTAGGACCCGTCACTGGATGATTAGATTAGCATTTGTTGGCATGACGAGTTTAATAGTTCTGACATGCTTTTTACCAGAAATGTTGATTGCCAGCTATACATATTCTAATGTTACATATGGTGCGACCTATATTGTAGCTCAATTATTAGGACTTTTCGGTTTAGGACTTTTAACGATTATCATATTAAAAAAGAAACAATTAATGAGAATTAACTTAAGTAAATGGATAATTATCTTCAGTATGATCATATTTTGGATCGTACCGCTTCTAATGTATAATTACGTACTCATACAAATTCAGTCTAATAGTCTTTTATTTGAATATATACTTTTGTCTCTTTTTGCAGCCGGATTAGGTGTTGTATCAAGCATATTGACGCCATACCATGTCAGCACATCCGTATTTAGTGATGTTAGAGAGCTAATGCTAGATTATGTGTTTATTACGGATGAAGCAGGTGCCATTATCTATAGGAATGAAAGTGTCGAGAAAAGTGAGTTTTTTTATAAGCTAAGCAATATTGACTTAGATTGCATTACTTCTCTTTTTAAAGATGAGGTCATACTCAAAGAAACTTACAAGAAGCAGATTATTGAACTGTTGTCAGATAAGATGTATTACTTAAGTTACACCAAAAAGCAGATTATCAAAGGTGAACAACCAGCAGGTTATATCCTTACTTTTTCAGATATATCTTATATGATAGATATGCTAAATGAATTAGAGCAAAAGGAAGCTGAAACAAAGCATACAAATGAAGAATTAATTGCTTATAAAGAGATTGTCTATGAGGTTGAGAAGGATAAAGAGATCAACTACCTATTAACAGAGGTAGCGGCCAATCAACAAAAATCCATGGAACGTCTTAAAAATGACATAAAGGACCTGGAAAATATAGAAGAAGGATTTATTGAGGCTGTAACACAGATTATAGATTACGCAAAAAATGATTTGCAGGATGTTAGGCAGGCAGTGACGACATATAGAACTTACTATGGGAGAGAATTATGATTAAGATAATAATAGTAGATGACCAGGTATTACTACGCCGCTCACTTGGCCAATTAATCAGTATCGACGAGAGCATAAATGTGGTTGATATGGTAGGAACAGGTAGAGATGCAGTTCATTCTTGTAGAATGCATCGTCCGGACATTGTGCTCATGGATATCGAAATGCCTGAAATGAATGGCATTGAAGCACTGAGGATTATCAAAAAATCATATCCTGATATTAAGATTATTATGCTTACGACTTTCGAGAATACTGATAAGATTATAGAAGCAATCGTATCTGATGCGGATGGATATCTGACCAAGGATATTGGTTGTGATGAGCTTATAACAACGCTTAAATGTGTTCATAACGGCATGACTGTGATTCACAAAAGTGTCAAAAAAGTCGTGATGGAAAAATTCAATCGTCTAACAGAAGGTAAAGCAAGTTATAAGGATATATTAACCAAAGAGGAAATTGACACTGTGAACTTAATTGTAGAAGGAAAAAGCAATAGGGATATTGCCACTGAATTTAATTATTCTGAAGGTACTGTAAAAAACAAAGTGTCTAGAATTTATGAAAAACTAGGCTTATCAGATCGTTTGCAACTGGCTGTTTTTGCAGTTGAGAATGGAATGGGATGATGAAAGAATTATTAAAAGTAGAGATTCAAACCATCGCAATTGTTCATATTATTGCCATTGTATTAGCCATCATATTCTTTATGATCTTTTACATGAAAGCCAATAAAACCCACGCACTGAAGTCTTTTTTGGTTCTACAATTAAGCATGATTGGCTGGATGGTATTTAAAGTATTCAAAACAGTATCACCAACGGTTATTTCAAGATGGTGGTTCATTGTTGCATACTATTTTTGTGCGTGTATACTTGAGGCAGCATTTTTAGAGTTTGGGTATGCCTATTATAAAGGGAAACCTTTAGGAAATAAAGTACGCTGGTTGGTGTATCTATTTCCAATCCTACAATTCATAGTCATTATTACCAACCCGTATCATCACTTGTTTTATGCGAGATATGACTTCTGGGGAGATAGTTTTGGTATATTATTTTATGTGCATACCTTAATTGAATATGTGTTTATTGCCATAGGATTTGTCTTTTGTTATAGACAATTCAAAGTCAAATTTAGGCATAGTAAGTTATGGTATAAGTACTTGGTTTCATCTGCAATACTGGTGCCTTTAATACTCAATTTTTTATTTATTACCAAAGTAATCCATAAAATTGTTTCTGCTATTGGACTGCCTGTGGTATTTGATATAACACCCATTGTTTTTACATGGTCTGTTCTAGTTTTTGTATATGCTACCTTTACTGCTGAATTCTTAAGTTTATCACCTATCTTGAAACATGAGATTGTTCACAAGTTAGACACACCAATTTGTGTGCTGGATTCAAGTGTTGACGTAATCTATATGAATGAGAAAATTCAAGAATTATTTGAGGGTAAGGCTAAAGAAATTATTAAAAAAACCATTGGCTTACTTAATGTATCAAAGGACAAGCGCGTTGAGGTTTCTGTAGAACATTATTATCTTGATGTACGTATAAATATCGTAAATACTTTAATAGAAATTCAGTATATATTAACCATAAAAGACATCACGCCCTATAAGAATATGCAATCGGAATTATCTAAAAGACAAACTACCTTAAATTACACTAATAATCTATTGGAAGAAACCATTGAAACCTTAAAAGAATCATCTAAGATCGGCGCTCGTGGTTATGTTGCAAGAGAACTTCACGATATTATCGGACACTCTTTGGTAGTGACCATCAAATTGCTAGAAGTAGCTAAAGTATATTTTAAAAAGGATAAAGAAATGAGTCTATTGGCAACAGTGGATGCTTATAAATCTATTGAGAATGGTATTCTTAATATGGAAGCTATACAAGACAGGCACAACAATGAAGTTCAATATTCTGGTGAAAGTCTTAGAAATGAATTGGCAAAAATGCTTATAAACGTAAAGAACACAGGTATTAAAACAAAATTGCATTTTAAAGGTGTATTTCACAATATCTCATCAGATATTCATGGGGTCATCGAGAAAGTATGTATGGAACTACTCACTAATTCGATTAAACATAGTAGATGTAATGAGATATTTATATCGGTGACAGTTGGTGAGGATGATATCAATATAATGGTAATGGATAATGGCAGTGGTGTTGATCAACTGACTAGAGGCAGTGGCCTGACAGGTATTGAAGAGAGATTAGGGATGTTGAATGGGAAGGTTCAATTCTTTACATCTAAGGGTGAAGGTTTCATGAGTAAGATTCACATTAGTAATTAGAGTATAGTTTTATATGACTTGGGTCACGGTAAAGTAACCTAGGTCATTTTTTTTGTGCAGAGGTTATGACCTGGGGATATCTATGGGTGGCTTACGCTGTATGGTCTTTATAGCTTGATTACCCTATCATTATAGTTGTTACTAAAGAGATGATCAAGGAGGAAAGAAAATGAAAGAAACGAACAGATGGATTAATGTGGTAGCATACTTTGTTTTTTTTGTACCCATCTTAGTTGATGGAGAAAATGAATCATACAAGTTTCACGCCAACCAGGGGCTTGTTTTACTCATATTATTTATAGGGGTGAGTATACTAGGAACCATAGTACCTGTTATTGGCTGGTTTATTATTTTACCATTAGGATCTTTATTGTGTTTTATCCTAGCCATCATAGGGATAGTCAATGCTTATAGTGAGAAACAAAAAGAGCTACCGGTTATAGGCAAATACAAAATAATCAAATAAGGAGATGTAATGTGAGCGGACTTAGAAAAGTATATATTGTAGTAGCATTTATCCTAGTATTAACTTTATCAGGATGTGCTCTTGCAAGTGAGAAGATAGGTGAAGCTATTGATGCTTCAGAGAATGAGAGTTCCGGGGAGCGTGATGATAAAGAAAGTGAGACAATAAGCGATTCAGGTGCTGCACTTGAAGAAGAGACAGGCGTTAGCATAGAAGAAGTGGGTGCTGGTGTAACGGAGGCTTTACTTGGCATAGATAGCAACACTACAGACGAGATAGAAGTGGTTGTAGGTGATTATGATGAGCTGACACTGTACAAATATGTTGAGACTGTTCATGAATACACAGATGAGTATTCAATCGTACTAGAGTACCATTCAGCGGGTGATATTGAAGAAGTTGTCGAATATTTTGACCAATTGATTCTAAATACTGAAGGGTATATTAAGATACAGACACCTGGCATGTCAGATGCCATGTTCCAAGGATTCATTAACGGATACATCGTTTATATAGAAGTAACACAAGACGAGAACTATGTATTAGTTGTGACATATTTAGATCTATCAAGCAAACAATAGGAGGGTATAAGAGAAATGATTAAAAAAAGACATGGAAAAATGATGATGGTTATGGTACTGGTTATGACTTTACTCATGAATGTGACATTATATGCAGCAGGTGAGAGTGGTGCAATTATGTCAGCAGGTAATCAGAATAGTTATGTCATAAAAAATGACGGTTCACTGTGGGGCTGGGGCGGACACTATTCAGGTAATGGCACAGGCCACAGAGAAGAAACTATTACACCAGTTAAGATACTAGATAGTGTCAAAGCTGTATCTAGCGCAGCACATTCAGCAGTGGCAGTAAAGAAAGATAATACGCTATGGGCTTGGGGTTACTTCAGTGGTACACTTAATGGTTCACAAAGACCAACTTATTTAACACCGACCCAAATATTAGATGACGTAATTTTAGCAGCAGCTGGGGATGACTATATTCTTGCGCTAAAGAGCGATCATACTTTATGGTTATGTGGGGATATGTATCTTGGTGATGGCACATCAACTAAGGCTGATACAAGTAGTGGATTCGTTCAAGTTATGAGTGATGTTAAATCCATGCATGCAGGTACAGGAACTGTGTTTGTTATAAAAGATGATGATACGCTTTGGGGTTGGGGAGACAACTCAGATGCGCAACTTGGCAATATGACAGATGTTGGTGATACTAGTACTGATGCTGAATTATCAGCGACGTACATATTAGATGATGTTAAATTCGTCAGTAATAGTAGTAGTATTGTCATTGCCGTTAGACTCGATAACAGCTTATATAGCTGGGGCACAGGCGGAAGCAATGGCATTTACACCAAAGACGGTTGGGTTGAAGAAGTAGGATCACCTTACAAAGTTATGGACAATGTCCTAATGGGAACCATGTGTTCAAATGGAAGTGGTGTTCTCGTTGTAAAAACTGACGCTACGCTTTGGGGTTGGGATGGTCAATGGAATGATGAAGGTGATAGACAAACACCTTATAAGTATGCCGATAATGTTTTAAGTGTTTCAAACGGTGAGCGTCATGCTGTAGTCGTTAAGAAGGATGGCACATTATGGACCATGGGTGGTAATTATAGATATGGACTTGGTTATGATAGTGATGAATCATGGTATACACCGCTAACCAAAATCCTTGACAATGTTCAAGATGCCCCTGTTAGCTGGGCTGCACAAGAGGTAGAAGAAGCAATTGGTCGTTTGCTGATTCCAGAGAATTTACAAGGTAATTATGAACAATCCATTACCAGAGAAGAATTCTGCATATTAGCAATACAAATGATAGAAGTTAAATCAGGCATGGACATTGCTGATTACATCAGTGCAAAAGGGTTAACTATGGCAGCAAGTGATACTTTCACAGATACTAGTAACGCAGATATATTAGCAGCAAAAACTTTAGGGATCACAGACGGTACTTCTCCAACAACATTTGAGCCAACAAAGCAGTTAACAAGAGAACAAGCAGCTAAATTCCTATCTGCAACTGCTAGAGCTGTTGGAAAAGCTATAGAAGCAAATGCACCTGCGTATGCTGACGTTGAAGCTATTGCCAATTGGGCAAAACCATATGTGGGATATGTGTATAATGTTAATGTTATGAAGGGTGTTGGTGGTAATCGTTTTGATCCAAGCGGCGGTTATCAGAGACAGCAAGCCTTTATTACTATGAACCGGTTATTTGACTCAATTGATACAGTGAGTATGAACTAGTTTAAGCGAAGCAAAAATGGAAGTACCAGCCCAAGTGGTTGGTACTTTTTTTGCTACTTTTTAGTAGCTACCAAGGTTTTTTGATAAAAGAGAATACTTAATTGCTCATTGTGCTTGAACGCAACATCAGTAAGCCTGCCCCCGTAGACAAATCCCATCTTATTATGAAGGATTACACTGCCTTCATTACCTTCAGTTATAACAGATATAATGTTCTTAAACTTTCCCCTTTTTTTCCCTTCGTCAATAATGGCCGTTATCAATGCTCGGCCGAGACCAAGGCCTCTAGCATCGCTATGAATATATATGGACAGTTCTGCAGTCATAGCGTATGCCGTCTCTCTTGCTCTGCCAAAAGGTGACAAAGAGGCATAGCCCAGAACCCGTTCTTCCTTTTCGTAAACCAGCAAGGGATAATCTTCTTGATGGGATAAGAGCCATTCTTTACCATCTTCAAAGGTGAGCGATACTTCTTCAAAAGATGCGGTACCGTTAATAATGGCATCATTATATATGCCCAGTAGTTCTTTAAGATCCTCTTGTTTTGCATATCTGATCATATATTCTCCATTTCTTCTATGAGCAACAGCAACCTGTCACCCTATTATATATGTTAATAGGTTTGTTTTCTTAATTAAGACCCTATAATAACATTAAGGGTGTCAATTATCAATTAACATTATTCTGTTAAACAAAATCCAAACTGCCTATAACACTTCTAAAGCTGCAGTTGTGCACATGAAAAAACCTTGGCCATAGAATGGGTGAAGTGGGGCATTCGTGTCAATGCTGTTAGCCCAGGCTATGTCTGGACTGATATGAATTAAGTTGTACCAAAAGAGATTCGTGATGTATGGATGGCGGGCACCCCTTTTAAGCAATTTGTAAAGCCTGATGAAATAGCAGGAGCTGTCATCTATTTTGCAAGTAAAGCATCAAGTTACATAACAGGCAGTGAACGCCTTGTTGACGGTGGCTTTACCTGTCTGTAAAGTTGAATAGGTAGTAAATAAATAGTAAAAAAGGCATTGTACGAATGAATTTTAGGTAGTGTCTTTTTTAAATTAACCGGATTGTTGTAAGCGTTAAATAGAAGGCATATCCTATGTGGTGCGAAATGTGGATAAAATGACACATTTGGTACTTAAATAGGCATATAATAAGCTCCGAGTGATAATAGGTACTCACAATTAAAGGCATAAGTAATATTAACGGACAGAGAATAGACGCGGTACTTTAGAGTATATACAGGAGGATAAAATGAATAATAAAGTAGCGTTGGTAACAGGCGCAAGTAGTGGAATTGGATATGATGCAGCTGTAGCGCTTAAGAATGAAGAATCCATGTCGTTGTGCATAGATACAATTATCAAGAATGAAGGCCGTCTTGATGTATTGGTGAATAATGCAGGTTATGGTTCATATGGTGCGATTGAAGATGTACCCATGGAAGAGGCGAGATTTTGGAATTCGGTGTTGATGTTGTGTTATTTGAGTCAGGTGGGATCAAAACTGATGGGGTATCATTGCAGTAGATAACTTAGCGAAGACGGTGAAAGTAGTACGTATGAAAAGGGTGCAATAAAGACTGCGAAGCGTATGAGAAAAATCTATAGTGGTAATCAATTATCAGACCCTAAGATAATCTCAGAAGCTATTATTAAGGCAGCGCCCCCTAAAAAGCCGAAAACAAGATATTGAATCGGATTTAGAGCAAAGCCTGCCTCGTTAATCTATAAAGGAACACCAGCAGGGATTGAACAAGGCGTGATAGAAATATAAAATGGGTAGGTCAACATAACTATAATATTGCAGTTCTGTCTATGAAGTGTATTTATCAGGTCCGGTTCATGAGATCAAAAGTAGAGAAGATAATGTCGTTTTTGAATTATGCATACCAATTACAGAATAAGAGTTGCCACCTTCTATATGACAATATGCTCATTTAATCACTAATCCACTTAGTCGACGAAACTTACCCGAGCAGTAACACGAAGTGTTACGACCAGGGCAGAGGGGTAGAAGCCCTTAAGAAAGCCAAGTCCGAAAA
>JAQICP010000020.1 GCA_027858555.1 Vallitaleaceae bacterium | reverse complement strand
CCATCTGGATTTTCTTTTTCGATGATATTAAGAACATCCTCTTCAGTAAGCGGCTCAAAGTACAACTTATCAGCTGTATCAAAATCCGTACTAACTGTCTCCGGGTTATTATTAGCAATGATTGTTTCTATGCCTGCCTTTTTAAGGGCTAATATACAATGCACTGAAGAATAATCAAACTCGATACCCTGTCCGATTCTAATAGGTCCAGAACCGATAACCAATACCTTTTTACGGCTTGATACTGCCACTTCATCATATTGGTCATAGGTCGAATAGTAATACGGTGAAACCGCTTCAAACTCACCACCACAGGTATCTACCATCTTAAATACTGCAACAATACCACAAGACTTTCTAAGTTCATATATTTTAACTGGACTAACACCTACAAAATCACCAATCGCCTTATCTGAAAAGCCTTTTTGCTTAAGTTGTTTCAACCACTTTTCACTAAGGTCTTCTATGGTAGATTCTCTTAATTTTTCTTCTTCATCTACAATCCACTTGATTTTATTAACGAAGAATGGATCCATCCCTGTGATTCTACAGATTTTATCAATGCGATAGCCTCGTCTTATAAGTTCAGCCACATCAAATAGTCTTTCATCATCTGGAATCTGAACCCTTCTCTTTAATTCTGAAATATCTCTGCTCGCAGCCTTTTGATGATATAAACTATATTGATTAATCTCAAGAGAACGAACAGCTTTAAGTAGTGCCGCTTCAAAAGAATTCCCGATGGCCATAACTTCACCAGTTGCCATCATTTTAGTACCCAATGTTTTTTTAGCACGTCTGAATTTATCAAAAGGCCACTTAGGAATCTTAACAACACAGTAATCAAGTGTTGGTTCAAAGCATGCCATGGTCTTTTTAGTCACAGCATTTTCAATCTCATCAAGACCATACCCCAGTGCTAGTTTGGTTGCAACTTTAGCAATCGGATAGCCTGTTGCTTTTGAAGCCAAAGCTGAGGAACGGCTTACACGTGGATTAATCTCGATAACTGCGTATTCATATGAATCAGGATGGAGTGCCAACTGAACATTACAACCGCCTTCTATCTTGATTGCGTTGATGATATCAATGGATGCTTTTCTAAGCATCTGATATTCCACATCTGAAAGGGTTTGAGAAGGTGCTACAACGATTGAGTCACCTGTGTGAACACCAACTGGGTCGATATTCTCCATGTTACAAACAGTAATACAGTTCCCAAATGAATCCCTCATGACTTCATATTCTATCTCTTTCCAACCTTTTATAGACTTCTCCAACAAGACCTGACCCACTCTTGATTGTTGCAAGCCTTGGGCCAATATCTGCTTAAGTTCTTCTCTGTCTTCTGCTATGCCGCCACCAGAACCACCAAGTGTATAGGCTGGTCTGACTACTACTGGATAACCGATGACAGCCGCAAAATCAACACCTTCTTCCATGCTGGTTACAATCTTACTTTCAATAACGGGTTGTCCAATTTTAATCATTAATTTTTTAAAATCTTCTCTGTCTTCGCCTTCTTTTATGGCATCAATCTGAGTCCCGATGACTCTTACATTGTATTTTTCAAGTATGCCTGCATCATGCAATTCTACTGCAAGGTTCAGTCCTGTTTGACCACCCATGCCAGCAATTAATGAATCAGGACGTTCGATACTGATAACTTTTTCAAGAAACTGCAGGGTTAATGGTTCTATATAGACATTGTCAGCCACTTCTTTATCCGTCATGATAGTAGCTGGGTTCGAATTGACAAGTACAGTTTCTATACCTTCTTCTCGAAGCGCTTGACAGGCTTGCGTACCAGAGTAATCAAACTCAGCCGCCTGACCTATAACGATAGGACCCGATCCAATGACCAATACTTTTTTTATAGTTAAATCTTTAGGCATATCTACACGTCCTCTCTTTCAAAATGTTTCAGTGATTGTTTACCAAAAGCTTTGCTCCAGTCACTTTCACGCTTCATGACTGCAATAAACTCATCAAATATGCCGTCTGTATCATGTGGTCCCGGACAAGCTTCTGGGTGAAATTGAATTGTATAGATGAATTTATCTTCTACTTTCAATCCTTCTATTGTCTGATCATTCAGATTCAAGTGTGTAATCTCTACGCCTTCTGGAATAGGCTCGTTTTTAACCACGTACCCATGATTTTGAGAGGTGATCATCACGCGCTTTCTAGCAAAATCCTTAACCGGGTGGTTAGCGCCTCTATGGCCGAACTTTAGTTTTTCTGTATCCATGCCAAGTGCCAGTGCTAACAATTGATGTCCAAGACATATGCCTGTTATTGGTTTAACACCAATGAACAGCTTGATTTCTTCTACTGCGCTCATGATGTCCTTGGGGTCGCCTGGACCATTGCTTAAGAAGATGCCATCAGGACTCACCGCCAGTACCTCTGCTGCTGTTGTAAAAGCAGGAAAAACCGTAACTTTACAGCCTCTATTTTTAAAGGAGCGAATGATATTGTTTTTGATGCCATAGTCCATGACTGCAATGTGAATACCATCTCCCTCGTGGATATCGATTTTATCTGTGGTAACTTCTCTTACCGCTGTTGTGTTTAAAAATCCATCTAACTTAGTGTTGATTTGACTCTCAGTTAATTCCCTTACTGTTATGATACCTTTCATGGTACCGTGGTCTCTAATCATTTTTGTGAGTGCTCTTGTATCAATGCCCTCTAGGCCCATGATTCTGTTTCTCTTCAAGTACTCTTCCAGTTCAAATTCACATCGCCAGTTGCTAGGCGTATCACTTTTTTCGCGGACAATTAATCCTCTTACGTTAACACTTTTGGATTCATTATCATCTAAGTTGATACCATAATTACCAATTAAGGGATAAGTCATTGTGACAATTTGTCCATAATACGATGGGTCCGTTAGTATCTCTTGGTAGCCTGTCATACTGGTGTTAAATACAACTTCACCTACGGTCTCTTTTAGATGGCCAAATGCACGGCCTTCAAATACCGTGCCATTCTCTAGGATTAACTTAGCATTCATTACATTTCCTCCAATTTTATTACGTGGGTTTCACTATTAATCATTTGTTTTATCTTACTCGATTCAAAACATGCTTCATATCTAATACTGCTTGTCTAGATGCTTTGGCAAAATCCATTTCACTAAAATCCTTCTGATATATTGGCTTTTGATAAGCCGCAATAATACCTCTTGATGAATTCACGATGGCTCCGAGTCCAACAGCATTGAAACATCCGTTTAGATCCTCTGCTGTAGCGCCTTGTGCGCCATAGCCTGGCACCAAGAAGAAAGTCTTTGGCATGATGCTTCTAAGTTTAATGCCTTGTTCCTTATGAGTCGCTCCAACTACTGCACCAATTCTAGAATAGCCACGAGTACCCATGAATGCATCACCCCATTTTTTTACCAGTGAGCCCATGTATTCATATAAGGCAATGCCCTCTTTAGTTACTAATATATCCTGTACTTCCCCTGAATTAGGGTTAGATGTTTTTACAAGTATGAATAAGCCTTTATCATATTTTTCGCAATTATCCATGTATGGTTCTATTGAATCATAACCAAGATAAGGACTCAGTGTGATGAAATCTTCTTTATAGATCTCATGAATACTACCTTCCACATTAACGCGGCCAATATGACCATCTGAGTAGGATGCTGCTGTTGATGCGATATCGCTTCTTTTAATATCCCCAACTACCACCAAACCTTTTTCTTTTGCATAGGCAATGGTCTCTATGTAACTTGCCATACCTACTGCACCTAGTTGCTCATACATAGCAACCTGTGGCTTAACTGCTGGTATGATGTCATATACTTCATCAATGATGGCTTTATTAAATGCCAGGTATGATTTGGCGACCGCTTCAGGTGTATTACCATAAGTCTCTAGCATGATGTCGCGAATATGCTTTGGTATGAAATTAAATCTTGGATCCAACCCAACTACCGTCGGATTCTCAGTCTCTATTATCTTTTGTATCAGTGTATCAATCATGGTAACCTCCTGCTATCTCATATGGTTGAATTTTCCAGTGCCATTCATATCATAAGTTTAATCAAGTCATTGCATAACTAGTCTTCCTAGGGACTGCTAATATACTAGTAATTATGAATATGGCCATATATAATGTTAATTAAATCTGTGTCCACTACTGATGCTTATAGATCAACTGCATTTTTTCGTAATCCGTGCCTAGATCATGGTAGACGATTTTCCCACTGACGATGGTGCATTTCACTTTACCGGTCATGGTTCTGCCAATAAATGGTGTGTTCTTAGATGTAGATACGATATCTTTTAATTCATGGGTGTGCACCTCATCGGGATCGATAATTGTGATATCAGCTATCTTCCCAACTGCAATATTGCCTCTATCAATACTCAACATCTGAGCTGGGTTATAACTTAATTTTTCCACAAAACCCATAGGTGTCAAATAGTCATTCTTTACTAGTTCACTTATGGTCAATGAAACGGCTGTTTCAAATCCAATGATTCCATTGGCCGCCAACTGAAATTCACAGTTTTTCTCATCAACATGATGTGGTGCATGGTCTGTGGCAATAATATCGAGTATGCCAGTTTTTAAGCCCATCTTAAGTGCATCTATATCTTCCTGTGTTCTAAGTGGTGGGTTCATTTTATTGTTAGCATCATAGTCCATCACAGCTTCGTCCGTCAGTGTGAAATGATGGGGGCACACTTCGCCAGTTACCTTGAGTCCTTTTTTCTTAGCGTTATCAATTAGTTCAACGCCACCTTTTGTACTAACATGGCATATATGTAATTTTACACCAGTTCGCTCTGCAAGAATGATATCTCTTGCAATAATCACATCTTCGGCTTCTGCAGGTATGCCAGAAAGCCCAAGTAATGTAGCAGTTGGACCTGCATTCATGACGCCACTACCAGCTAGAGAATCATCTTCACAATGTGATAACACAGGCAGGTCGAACATTTGAGCATAAATCATCGCTTTCTTAAGCAAGCCAGCATCAAGTACTGAACGACCGTCCTCACTGATGGCACATATGCCAGCTTCCTTCATCTTGCCAATATTTGCAAGACTTTCGCCTGCTTGACCTCTTGTAATTGCGCCAACAGGTAATATATTAACCACTGCTTCTTGTTGTGCTTTCATATTGATATAAGAAACAATAATTTCATTGTCGACTACAGGCTTGGTGTTAGGCATAGGACATATGGTTGTGAATCCGCCCTTAGCAGCGCTTTTCGAACCAGATGCGATTGTTTCCTTGTATTCAAATCCAGGTTCTCTTAAATGGACATGTACGTCGATTAGACCTGGCATTACCCAATACTCCGTGGCATCTATCTCTTGGTCCGCTAATTCATTAATATCT
>JAQICP010000127.1 GCA_027858555.1 Vallitaleaceae bacterium | reverse complement strand
TAGGTATATACGATACAACCGACACAGATATTAAAAACGGACTCAAGGAGTGCAAAACTCATAAGCACAAATGCTACAACCAAACTACTGATCGGACTTACATAGTAGAGTAATGCGACTGAAGTTGCAAACAAGAAACCTATGCGTGCAGCGAATAGCTTAGGTGCTTTATCAATTCTGATAACTTTTAATTTAAAAATCTGTGATATCTTACGCGCTAACCAACTATAAGGGCTTATCTTCAATGAAGTAAATGCTCTAATGAAAAAGTCGATCAAAAGTGCTAAAATAATAGTAATACTACCAGTTAAAGCATATATGACAATCGTAGCTGCAACAAGGAATCCTGTGATTCTGACAACTGAACGGTTGATTTTTTCTGACGAGATAGGGCATATCAGTGTATTCATGGCGTGTCCTCCTAAAAAATGATATAATTTAATTGATAATTATTATTGATTAGCTTGATTATAACCCGATATAAAGTGCAAGTCAAGGATTAATTACATATATATTATATATGTTTAGTATGAGATGCGGTTTTCGATTAATAATTGATAAAATGGGCGACTTATTTATTATAAAAAGTGTGAAGATATGGAAAGGTTTGACAATCATCTAGTTAGATTTGAAGCAGAAGGACTAAAGCCATTACCAAATGCAGCGCTTATGATTTCACCAGAAGTATGTCTTTTCATAACGCTACAAAGGCCTAATATCTTTAATAATGCTATTATTGCTTTTCTTAATGGTTTATAATTAATATAGTAAGATATAATATCAGGAGGGTAATTAATGAAGATATCGAATAGTAAAGTTGTGATTATTGGTGCGGGAATGGTTGGAAGCGCAACTGCATATAGTCTTATTGTTCAAGGTATATGTGCAGAAGTGGTGTTAGTGGATAGAAATATGGATAAAGCAATAGGTGAAGCTTTAGACTTACAGCATGGTATCGAATTTTTAAATAGAAATGTTCATGTAAGAGCAGGTAATTATGATGAATGTAAAGATGCTGATGTGGTAGTCATAACCGCAAGTATTCCTATGCATAATATCAAGTCCCGTAATGAACTACTTGATCAAAATATTATTATAATGGACAGTGTGGTAGCACAGATTATGGCAAGTGGATTTGATGGACATATTATTGTGGTATCAAACCCAGTTGATATATTGAGTTACTATGTCTACAAAAAATCAGGACTTCCTAAGAATCAAGTTATGGGAACAGGCACTTCTCTTGAGACTGCAAGGCTGAAAAAAGTGATTGGCAATATCGTCAATATCGACCCAAGAAGCGTTCATGCCTATGTTATAGGCGAGCATGGTGAGAACATGACGGTTCCTTGGTCACATGTACTGGTTGGTGGAAAAGGGTTCATAGAAGCGGTTGAAGATGACATCATTCGATTTAAAGATGTGAATCTGGATAAGATAGTGGAAGAAACCGCTCAGGCAGGGTTTGAAGTATATAATAGAAAAGGCAGCACTCAGTATGGAATTGCCAGTGCAACAACGGGAATCATCAAATCCATACTACATGATGAAAGACGGATGATTAGCATTTCAGCATTACTTGATGGTGAGTACGGTGAGATAGATCTATTTTGTGGTGTGCCAGCCATACTTGGGAAAGAAGGGATCATTGAGATTGCCCAGTATCATCTGACCGATGACGAAGCAGCTAGGTTTAAAAAATCTACTATGGCTATCAAAGCGCATATTGCAGGCTTAAGGTTGGAAGATTAAGTACGGGGGGAATGGTATATTAACTATCTATTTGATGGAAGATAATATAGAAGATGCAGGTACTTCAACATATAGTATTAGTGATAGTATTAGTTCATATAATAAGAAAATCTGATGCTATAGTGATGCTATAGATGGAAATTCGGATAATAGTGAAGAATATAGGAGAAGCATATATGAACCTCATTAAAGAGTCGTTTTCACAGTACAGAGGGTTAACTAGGTCGGTATACGTCATATTTTTTGCAAGAATAGTGACGAATATGGGTGCCTTTATATGGCCCATGTTAACACTCATTCTCAGTGGAAAGCTGGGTTACTCGCCATCAGCCATCGCTTTTATATCTGTTGGTGTTATGTTACTTTTTATGCCAGCTCAGATCATAGGCGGAAAAATAGCAGATCATTTTAATCGTAAGAAGGTCATTGTTATATTTGATGTATGCAGTGTGACCCTTTTTATAATCTGTGGCTTTTTGACACCCGGTACACCAATGATGATTCTGTTCATATTAGCAGGTTTATTTGCTACTATGGAAGGACCAGCTTTTGAGGCGCTTATTGCTGATTCTACTAAACCGGCAGAACGTGAAAAAGTATATTCACTGAGTTACCTAGGTTATAATTTGGGATTTATGTTTGGTGTGGTAGTAGGTGGGATGTTGTTTGAGAACTATCTCAACTTGGCGTTTATATTTGATGGGCTTACTACACTAAGTTCAACCATCATGATTGTAACCATGGTAAAGGTCATTAATGTGCATGATTTGAAAGAAGAAGAAAGAAATGACTACGAAGATAGCATCCATAAATCAGATACGGTCTTTTCAATCTTAAAAGATAGAAAATCAATCATGGTGATGTTGGTATCGGCAGTTCTTGGAGCATTCATATACGGACAGTGGAGCTTTGCCTTGCCACTTCATCTAGAAGCTTTGTTTGTTGTGAGAGGTGCCAGATATTATGGCTTCCTAGGGGGTTTTAATGGAGCAATTGTCGTTATATTCACACCTATTATGACTAGGCTACTTAGAAAATTTACGGAGCTTCCTAAAATGATCATAGGAACGGCCCTATATTCTTTTAGTTTTCTGATAATAATAGGGCAACCTATGTACTGGGTATTTTTTGTCATGATATTTGCTTTCACATTAGGTGAAATACTTAATTCAATTGGTGTGTCGCCATTCATCAGTCGGCGCGTACCTGCCTCTCACAGAGGAAGAATAAGCAGTTATATGGGTATTAGCCATATGTTTGGTGGCATTATCGGTCAATTGGTTGTAGGACTTCTTATTGACTATGAGTCATTTTCGGTGGCATTTGGTGTGTTAGCTATTGTAGGCGTTATTGCAGTAATCTTAATGGGCATTAATTATGGCGTGGATAAAAAGCGCTTTCCTAGGTTATATCAGGTTAAAAGAAGGTTAGAAGAAGAAACACAAGAAAGTCAGTAACGGCTTCGGTAATAAAGAAAATTATTTTATAGTTTAGAGTTGTTACAAGATAAAAGTACAAGACAAAAGCACAAGACAGAAGTACAAGATAAAGGTACAAGACAGAGGTACAAAACAAAAGTGCAAGACAAAAATGCACGACAGAAGTACAAAACAGCAATTCTGGTAGAAATATAAACATAAATATAAACATGAATAAGAGGGGCATAATGAGTTTGTTATCAAAGCACACACTGGGAATTATCAAAAAGTTAGTCATTATAGTAGCTATAGTAAGCGCCATTGGTGTTATAGCAATTGGGAGTATTAATATATACATGATTAAGAAGTACGAAGATTATATATTGACGCCAGAAGAGGCGAGGGGCATGGATGCTGATTGTATCATGGTGCTTGGAGCGAGGGTGTTCAAGGATGAAAAGCCGAGTCTCATGCTTAATGACCGACTAGAAAAAGGCGTAGAACTCTATAACTTAGGGGTTTCAGACAGATTACTTATGACTGGTGATCATGGTAGATTAGAATATGATGAAGTGAATGCAATGAAAGCATATGCCATTAATCAGGGCATTGAAGCTGATACGGTATTTATGGATCACGCCGGATTTTCAACTTATGAATCTATGTTTCGAGCTAAAGAAGTATTTGAAGTGAAACGTATGATTGTTGTCACTCAAGAATACCATCTATATAGAGCACTATATATAGCTAATGAACTTGGCATTGAAAGTTATGGTGTTCATGCAGACATACAAGAATATGCTGGACAAAAAGGAAGAGATTACAGAGAAATAGCGGCTAGAGTGAAGGACTTTTTCTATATTATTTTTAAACCAGACCCTACGTATCTTGGCGATGTCATTCCCATCAGTGAGAGTGGCGAGCTGACAGATGATTAGTTGTCAGCCATAAGCTGAATAGTTTCATATGTTAACTAAGGGCATATGACTTGAAAATGATTATCGCAAGGCATTTAACATGATATAATATATGTGTACAATAATAAATTCGAAAAAATGCACATACTAACCTAGCAAATAAATTCTTAAAGAGGTAGTGAATATGGTAGAGCACACAGATGTTTTTGAGGAAGATATATTTCAAGAATGGCATAAATTGATTAAGCTTTACGAGTTTGCCATAGACGAAGTCTATACAAAACTTAAGATTTTAACAGAAGAACTTAAGGTATTTTATAATGAAGTGCCTGTAGAACATATTAAGACAAGGGTCAAAGAACCTAGAAGCATCATAAGAAAACTGACAAGACTGGGTGTTGAACCGACGCCTGAGAATGCTATGATTCATCTGAATGATATCGCAGGCATTAGGATTGTATGTTCATATACTTCTGATATCTACAAGATTTTTGAAATGCTGAAAGAACAGAATGATCTCAAACTAATTAAATATAAAGACTATGTTGAAAGCCCAAAAGAAGGGGGTTACCAGAGTCTACATATGATCGTAACAATACCGGTTTTTTTATCGGATGGACCTGTGGATGTAAAAGTAGAGATACAGATTAGAACCATAGCCATGGATTTCTGGGCTAGCCTAGAGCATAAATTGAAATACAAGAATTATGATAAAGCGCCAAAGCATATAAAAGATGAGCTTCTTGAATGTGCCCATATAATTAATGATTTGGATAGTAGAATGTTAAGAATCAAATATGAGATTGACAATTATCACGGTGAAGATGAGTGATATGAAAGGGGAATCTGTATGGATGTTTTTTTTGGTATAATCCTTTAGGAATAGAAATGCGAAACGATGCATGCATGTATATCGTAGGTGAAGGTGTTCTTATAATGATATGACAAATATCACTTGACTTATAGCTTACATAAAGGTATATAATGAATACTAATTGGTTTTTAGACAATCGATTACTACAAAAATAATAAGTTTAGATTGAGGTATAACATGACTTTTTTTGATTCTTTTGATTTATCGACTATTCAGTGGATAGGTGTTATCATCGTCGCATTGCTAGTTGGATTTTCAAAGACTGGTATCAGCGGGGTTGGTATGCTCAATATATTATTAGTGGCCAGTATCTTTGGAGGCAAACTATCTACAGGTATCATATTACCCATGTTACTCGTTGGTGATGTTATTGCTGTGAAGTACTATAACCGCCATGCTGATTGGCATAGTATTAAGAGACTTATTCCTTGGGCACTAATCGGCATATTAATTGGCGCCATTACGGGGAATTATATTAATGACCATCAATTTCAGGTGCTGATTGCGATTATCGTTTTGGTCTGTTTAGGGATTTTGATGTTTTCTGAAATGAAAGGCGAAGACCTAAATGTACCTCATAAGGTTTGGTTTTATGCCCTGACTGGAATTGCATGTGGTTTTACCTCCATGATTGGTAATGCAGCAGGACCGATACTAAGCATCTATCTACTAGCTATTGGACTTAAAAAGAATAATTTCATAGGTACGGCGGCTTGGTTTTTCTTTATATTGAACCTTACCAAGATGCCTTTACAGATCTTTGTTTGGCATAATATTAACTTGCAGACAGGGCTACTAGTACTGGTCCTCATACCAGTAATCGTACTTGGAGCATACCTGGGTATCATAGTCATTAAGAAAATTAACGAACGGTTTTTTCGGTATATCGTGCTTAGTGCCACACTGATAGCGGCAATTAAGCTGTTTTTCTGATAAAAATAGTAATTTCTTTAGAAACAGGTCATAAAATCGACACATTTCTATGATATACTCCTTG